>JANOFA010000712.1:0-4527 GCA_031413355.1 Gemmatimonadota bacterium
CCGGTGGCGCGAGGCGGTGACCATCTACGAAGTCCTCACCGGGGCGGCCCACGACAGCGAAACTCCGGAGCTGCGCGCCGCGCGGGAGACCGTCACCCGTGAAGCCGAACAGATCAACGCCTTCCTGCTGGAGCTGGATCAGATCGGTTGCGTATTCAAGGGATTCGATGCCGGTTTGATCGACTTCTACGGACTGCTGGACGACCGGCTGATCTTCCTCTGCTGGCGCTATGGCGAGGACCGGATCAGCCACTGGCATGAGGTGGGTGCCGGCTTCGCCGACCGCCAGCCGATCGCCGCTCACCTGCTGCACGAGCACCTCGCCTCATGACCCTCTGGCACCTGGCCCATGTCGCCGGCTTCACGATGTGGCTCGGCGGCGGACTGGCCGCGATGATGGTCGGCCTGCAGAGCCGGCGGGAGGACACGGCGGCCCAGCCGCTGGTGGTCCGGATGCTGTCCATCATTCACCGCGCCATCATGCTGCCGGGCATCATCCTCGCAGTCGGCTCCGGCGGCTACCTCAGCGTCGCGGCCGCGCGCGCCGCCGCCCCATCCGCCTGGCTCATGCTGATGCAGGTCGGCGGCGTCATCGCCGCACTGCTGGTGCTCTTCGTCTCGCTCCCCACCCTGAGTCGCCTCCGCCGCCTCTCCCCCGTCGGCGACTACGCCACCGTCTACACCGCGCTCCGCCGCCGTCAAGCCATGGCCGGCATGATCGCCGGCGGGCTCGGCGTGCTGGCGTTGCTGGGCGGGGTGTTGCTCAGGTACTGAGGTGGCAGGTAGCAGGTGGCAGTTGGCAGGTAGCAGGTGGCAGGTAGCAGGTAGCAGGTAGCAGGTGGCAGGTGGCAGTAGGCAGGTGGCAGCCTTCTCCCGTTGTCATCCTGAGGAGCGCAGCGACGAAGGATCCCTTTAGGACGGAGCCGAGACCAAAGAAGGGCTCCGAGGCATAGGGATTCTTCGCTGCGCTCAGAATGACAGCAACTACATTCGTTCCGCCCGTCCGCCCGTCCGCCCGTCCGCCCGTCCGCCCGTCCGCCCGTCCGCCCGTCCGCCTACCGCCCAATCGCCTAATCGCCCAATCGCCTAATCGCCCAATCGCCCAATCGCCCAATCGCCTAATCGCCCAATCGCCTAATCGCCTAATCGCCTATCGCCTGTCTTACACCCCGCCCGCACCGGACATGCCCCGCACCGCTTCACCCGCGCCGTGCAGATCAGCGCGCCCAGCTCCATGATCGCCTGATTGAACGTCCAGGCGGCATTCCCTGCCCGCGGTACCAGCATCGCCCCTGTCGCCCACACCCGCTGCTCTCCCCGGGTCCCCTTGGCGCGGGGATGGAAGGCCCGCCGAATCACCCGCGCCACATTGGTGTCCACCGCCGGCTCCGCCTGCTCAAAGGCAAAACTCGCCACCGCCCCTGCCGTGTACCGTCCGATGCCGGGCAGCTGCATCAGCGATGCGGTCGTCGCGGGAATCATCCCGGCATGCTCCCGGACCACCGTCCGCGCAAGCAGGTGCAGGTTGGCGGCGCGGCGGTAGTAGCCGAGTCCCTGCCATGATGCCCGGACAGCGGCAGGCTCCGCCGCGGCGAGGTGGTGGACCGACGGGTACTCGGCCAGGAAGCGGCCGTAATACTCCGTCACCCGAGACACCTGGGTCTGCTGCAGCATGAACTCCGACACCAGCACGGCGTACGGGTCGCGGGTGCGGCGCCACGGCAGGTCTCGGCCATGGCGCCGGAACCAGCGCAGCAGGCGCCGGCGGAATCTGAGGATCTCGGGGGTGGACTTGTTCGGCATGGCGGGGCAAGATACAGAGACATGACTACATCCGCCCTCGACTTCCGCCGTCCCCTGGGCCATTTCGTGCTTGGCGGGCTGGCCCACGTCGGTCGCCTCAGCCTGATGGTGGCGGAGATGTTCCGCGGGCTGGCGGAGTGGCGGGTCTGGCTCCCGCTCACCTTCACCGAAGCCTGGAATATCGGCGTCGGCAGCCTCCCCATCATCATTCTCGTCGCCGGATTTGCCGGCGCGGTCACCGCGCTGCAGACCGGCTATCAGTTCACCGGCAACATCCCCTACTATGTCGCCGGCTCGCTGATCGTCGAGTCGATGGTACTGGAACTGGGACCGGTGCTCACCGGTCTCATCCTCGCCGGCCGCATCGGCGCCCGTTACGCCGCCGAACTTGGCACCATGCGGGTCACCGAACAGATCGATGCGCTGGAGACGCTGGGCCGCTCGCCCACCAGCCATCTCATCATCCCCCGGGTGCTCGCCGGCGTGGTGATGATTCCGATTCTCACCATCATCGCCAACGTCATCGGCATTATCGCCGGCTGGTACGCCGTGCAGCAGGTCCTGCCGGTCACCAATCACGACTTCACCTATGGGGCTCGGATCTTCTGGCATCCGTTCGACGCGTATTATTCGGTCATCAAGAGTTTCGCCTTTGCCATCTGCATCACCATCATCTCCTGCTACCACGGCTTCAGCACTGAACAGGGCGCCGAGGGGGTGGGACGCTCGACCACCGGGGCGGTGGTGTCGAGCTCGGTGATGATTCTGCTGCTGGATACGCTGTTGGCGAAGCTGTTGCTGCATTGAGTGAGCGGTCAGCGGTCAGCGGTCAGCAGTCAGCAGTCAGCGGTCAGCGGTCAGCGGTCAGCGGTCAGCGGTCAGCGGTCAGCGTGAGGAGCGATGCATGAGAGTCCCTGTTCGTGACAAGCCCAGGCCGCTGAATGCTGACTGCTGACTGCTATCAACCAGCGGCTCGTCGCACATGATAGAGCTAAAGTCCGTCCGCAAACGCTTCGGCCAGCAGGTCGTCCTCGACGGCGTGGACTTCGTCGTGGCCGACGGCGAGACCGCCGCACTCCTCGGCCCCTCCGGCACCGGCAAGAGCGTCCTGCTCAAGCATATCGTCGGCCTGATCCGGCAGGATTCCGGCTCCGTGACGGTCGACGGAAAAGAGGTCGCGAAACTCAAGCGGGAGGAGCTGCGCGATCTCCGCAGCACCATCGGCTACGTCTTCCAGAACGGGGCGCTGTTCGACTCCATGACGGCCTTCGAGAACATCCGCCTCGGCATCACCAACCAGGAGCAGTATCGGGACCGGGACTATTGCGAGGAGCGGGTGGCGCGCTGTCTGAAACTGGTCAACCTGCTGCCCGAGACCGCCAGGAAGCACCCGGCCAAGCTTTCCGGCGGCATGCGCAAGCGGGTGGGGATCGCCCGCGCCATCGCCGGCACCCCCAAGTACCTGTTGTACGATGAGCCCACCTCCGGGCTCGATCCGGTCAATTCCGATATCATTGATGATCTCATCACCCACCTCCGCGAGGAGCTCGGGGTGACCAGCATCATGGTCACGCACGACGTGAAGGGCGCCTTCCGGGTCGCCGACCGCATCGCCCTGCTCACCAACGGGAAGATCGTGGAGCAGGGGACCCCGGAGCAGTTCAAGAATTCCGCCGTGCCCGAGGTGCGCGAGTTTCTCGAGCGCGATTTCGGCAACATCACCTTCGCCGCCTGAGCCATGGACCTGCACTATCAGAAGGAGATCACCGTCGGCACCCTCGTGCTCGCCGGGATCGGTCTGTTCGTCGCCGGAACGCTCTGGCTCAAGGGCTCGACCATCCGCTCTCCAGCGCGGACCGAGCAGGTCCGCTTCACCGATACCGGCGGCCTCCAGATCGACAATGAGGTGCGGGTCTCCGGCTACCCCGTCGGCAAGGTCATCGCGATCGCGTTCGAACGCCCCGGTCGCGTGCTGGTCACCATCACCGTCCCGCCCTCGCTCGAGCTCCACAGCGATGCCAGCGCGACGATCGTCACCAGCATCTTCGCCAGCGGCTCCAGCCTGTCGCTCAGCGCCGGCAGCGAGTCCGCCCCGTTGCTCGCTAAGGGACAGGTGATCGTCGGCGCCGCGGGCAGCGACCTCTTCGCCAAGGGCAGTTCGCTGGCGGACCGGGCCGACTCGGCGCTCATCGGCGTGCAGGCAATCGCCAATCAGCGCACCGCCGACAACCTCACCGCCACGCTCGCTTCGCTGCAGCGGGTGCTCAACACCCTCAACCAGCGGCTGCCGGCCACCACCGATGAGGCTCAGCGCACCATGATTGCGCTGCGCCACCTCTCCGAGCGGCTCGACAGCACCATCACGACCCTGCCGGTCGGCAACGCCATCGAACGGGCCGACACCCTCGCGCGCAATCTCTCGACCATGTCCCTCCAGCTCACCACCACCGGCGCCAGCCTCGACACCCTGCTGCAGAAGGTCAATCGCGGCGAGGGCACCATCGGCAAGTTCATGAGCGACACCGGGCTGTATCAGGACACCCGTCGCGCGCTGCAGTCGATGCAGGCGCTGATCGACGAGCTCACCAGGCATCCGGCGCGTTGATGTAGCGCACGGCGAACACGCCCCACTCCCAGCCGTCCGTGCTCCAGCGGTGCAGGGCGCGCTGCAGCGGGTCATACCAGGCTTCGATGCCGATCCCGATGCCGTCGCGAACCGTGGAA
>JANOFA010000713.1:0-1204 GCA_031413355.1 Gemmatimonadota bacterium
ACGCATACCCGCGACTGGGTGGGTCACTTCACCGCGGATCTCGCCGGGTCCATCGTGCTGGGCTTCGCGCTGCCCGCCGGCAACTGGACGGTCGACGGGACCGGCACCTGGGCGCGGGGCAACCGTTCCTGGTCGGTGGTGACGAGCACCATCATCCCGATGCACTACAACCCCGCCTGCACCGTCGAGCCGAGGATTGATGCCGGCCAGGTGACGCTGACGGTAACCCGCAACGGGGTCGTGACGACAGTTGATGTGCTGTTCACCGCCTGCGGCAACTTTACGGTCGTGCGGACGGCTGCGCCGGTCTGATCAAATCGGCGTTGGCTTGGCGGCAGGACCAGAACTCTGCAGGTTGGCGGCAAGGAAACCCCTTGCCGCTACTTTTCTTGGTGGCTCGAAACCGGCCGCCGCCACCATCCGTTTGACCTGCATCCCCATCCGGAGTCCCCTGATGCGCGCCGCCGTTCCGCTGGTCACGATGTTCATCCTGCTGCTTCCCGGCGCTCCCGCCGCTGCCCAGTCGGCGGCCGACAGCGCGGCGATTCGCGCCACGGCTCTGAACTACGTGGAGGGCTGGTACGAGGGCAGCGCTGATCGGATGACGCGGGCCCTGCACCCGGAGCTGGTGAAACGAATCGTCCACACCGATAGCGCCGGGCATTCGCGGCTGGAGCAGATGGATGCCGCACGACTGATCAAGGGTACGGGAGCGGGTTACGGCAAGGAGACGCCGAAGGCCCAGCAGGAGAAGGAGGTCCGTATCCTCGACATCTACGGCAACGTCGCCAGCGTGCGGGCAACGATGTCGGGCTGGATCGACTACATGCAGATGGCGCGCTGGAACGGGGAGTGGCGAATCGTGAACGTGCTGTGGGAGTTGAAGCCGCGGGGGCCGTGATCGCCCCGGCCGGCGGCGGGTGGTCGAAAAGGGTGCCGTCTGGCAGGATTTCCCGGGCGCCTGCCAAGCCGACGTCCGCGACTGGGGGGTATGCCTGCGCCCGGTCGCCCTCCTGCTATATTCCCGCCCGTCAGAAAGCAGTCCCCTGGTCCCCAATTCCGGAGTGTTCATGCGTACGATGGTCATCGCGGCCCTGGCTGGCGCCCTGCTGGGCTGCGGTCCGGCGGGCGCGGGCGGTGGAAGCACCAAGCTCGCCACCCAGGACGACAGCGTCAGCTACATCCTGGGCTACAAGATGGGCGA
>JANOFA010000714.1:0-1100 GCA_031413355.1 Gemmatimonadota bacterium
GAGGCGTCATACAGGGTCATGAACGACACCGGCCCGCTGGCCACGCCCATAGTGGAACGCACGATCGCGTTCTTGGGCCGGAGCCGGGAGAAGGAGAACCCGGTCCCGCCGCCCGACTGGTGCACCAGCGCCATTGCCCGCAGGGTGTCGTAGATGCCGTTCTTGCCGTTGGAGAGGGTGTCTTCCACCGGCAGGACGAAACAGGCGGAGAGCTGGCCCAGCGGACGACCGGCGTTCATCAGAGTCGGCGAATTCGGCATGAACATCCGGTGCGCCATCAGCCCGAAAAATGCCTCGGCGAGCGCCTCGACCGCCCCCGCCGAGGCGCCATAGCGGCGGTCCGGCTCGGCGATGGTCCGGGCGACCCGAAAGAACAGGTCCGCCGGGCCTTCGGTCGGCTTGCCGGCGTCGTCCTTGATGAGGTAGCGCTTTTCCAACACCGTAATGGCATTGGCCGAGAGGTCCAGCTGGTGCGTGAGGTCGCCGGAAGTCGCCATGGCCCGTCCCTAGTCGAGGCGAGAGGTTGTAACTGAGCCGTTATCAGAAGATAGCGAGAACGTCTACAGCGGTGAGATTGGGAGGACAAAAGTAGAAGCGATGTACGGCGGCGACAATACGCGGGAAAACGACGATAATCCGTGCTCAATCTGTTTTCACATCACAAACGTGCCGCATGACTCCGGCCGACGAGGCCGGCGACGAGTCGCGCTGCCATGGGCGCATCCGCTTTCCGTCGCTCAGCCCTTGACAGCGGGAAAATCTCCCGCGCGATGTCGCACCGCCTGCTCCACATAGTGCTGCCAGGTCTGCCTGATCCGCTCCCGCAGCGCCGGGTCGACGGGCCGAACCACGCGCGCAGGGGTACCGACAACCAGCGAGCCCGGCGGGACCAGGAATCCCTCCTTCACGACCGCCCCCGCTGCCACGACACTGCCCCGGCCCACGACAGCGCCATTCAGCACAATGCTGCCCATCCCGATGAGGCAGTCGTCCTCGATCGTGCAGCCGTGGAGGATGGCGCGATGGCCCACGCCGACCCGATTCCCGACCGTGCAGGGTACATCCGCATCCACGTGCACGACCGTGCCGTCCTGCAGGTT
>JANOFA010000715.1:0-2393 GCA_031413355.1 Gemmatimonadota bacterium
CGGGGGGGGCGACCCACCCTGACTCTCCCAGGTGTTGAGCCCGATGTGATGATGGTAGCCGCCGGCGCTGATGAAGGCGGCCTCCTGCCCAAGGCGCTGGGTCAGGGTCAACCCGAGCACGTCACAATAGAAATGGAGCGCCCGCTCAAGATCGGCGACCTTCAGGTGAACATGTCCGATCGACACCCGGGGATCAATTGCTGAAAGCGATGTCATGACTCGGAAATATGGCGGCGAAGCCCACATTTCGCTGCGCCCTGAAGGGCAAGGCCGATATCTCCGGAGGCCGGGCCTCCCGATGAGGTCGGCGAGCCTGTCGGCGAGGCGGCGGGTATCGAACCGATCCTGCGGGGCACGGTGTGCCGGGCCGTCGGCGCCGGCGATGCGGGTCGGCTCCGGGAATGAGGGAGGAGGGCTCGGGGACTATCGGTGCCGCGCGACCATCAGGTTGGCATCGTAGCCGCCCAAGACCGGCCCGCCAAGGACGAAATACAAGTCCCGCGAGAGGGTGAGCGACGGGTCGCCCGCATTCCCGGAGATGATTCGCTCCGGCGCCTGCCAGTTCCCGTTGCGCTGGAGGACCGTCCGGAAGATGCCGGTACCCCCCTTGTCGTCATAGAACAGCTCGGCACCATCCAGCGAGAAGGGCGAACCTTCGATGCCGGCGGTGTTGATCCCGGCCCCGAGATTCTGTGGCGTTCCCCAGGTGCCGCCGGACTTGTGCGAAACCCAGAGGTCGGGACCGCCCTGGCCCCCTGGCCGCGAGGACTCCCAGAACAGCGTGCGTTCGTCAAGAGTCAGATGCGGGTTCTCGTCGTCCGTCACGAACGGAAAACCGACGGTGCTGGCCAGCACCGGCACGGACCAGGTGGAGCCGGTCTTCTCCGCGTAATAGACCCCGGGGGTTGGCCCGATACCGCCGGCCCCATAGGTAAAGAGCACTCGCAGTCCGTCCGCCGATACCCATTCGTCCCCGGCCAGCACTCCAGCTTGCGTAATGGGAGCACCGAAGGCCTGGGGTTCCTGCCACGCGCCCTGGACTCGTGAGGCCATGTACAGTTGCGCGCCGAGTGTGTCGTACGGTGGGGTCGTCGGCCATCCGGGCGGCAGCGGCCCGGAGACGCGGATCACGCCGTTCTGGGTAAACGTGATGGGATCGATGCGGAGGTAGGTGAAATAGAGTGCATTCCCATCGGGCGAAATCATGCCGCTGTCTTCCCACCCGGCGGGGTTCACCGGCGCGCCGACTTCGATGGGGGTCTCCCATTCGCCGCCGGACCCGGCCGACGGCCCGGTGGACCCGCAGCCGCTCGTCAGTCCCATGATGATTCCGGTTAGGGCGGAGTGGAGCAGGCTCGGGTCGCGGCGCCGCACTCAGGCGCCCATGCCACGGCTGACAGCCGCACGGTACCGGCCCTCGAGCGTGCTCTGCGCGTCGACCGTGAGGCCGAGGTCCCGGATGAGGCCGTCCTCCAGGCGATAGATCCAACCGTGGACCGTCAGCGGCTGGCCCCGGATCCAGGCGTCCTGGACGATCGTGGTCCGGCAGACGTGGGTGACCTGCTCCAGCACATTGAGCTCGCACAGCCGCTCCACCCGCCGTGCTTCAGGCATGTCGGCGGCGAGGTCGAGCCGATGCCGCTCCGCGATATCCTGGACATGGCGCAGCCAGTTGTCGATGAGCCCAAGCGGCGTTCCCTTCCACGCCGCCTCCACGCCGCCGCAGCCGTAATGCCCGCAGACGATAATGTGCTCGACGCGCAGCACGTCGACGGCATACTGGATGACCGCAAGACAGTTGAGGTCGGTGTGGACCACCACGTTGGCCACGTTGCGATGCACAAAGATTTCGCCGGGCAACAGCCCGACAATCTCGTTGGCCGGAACCCGGCTGTCGGAGCATCCAATCCACAGGTAGCGCGGCGCCTGCTGGTGTGCGAGCCGCGGAAAAAAGGTCGGGTCGCGGTCCTGCACCGCCTTGGCCCAGGCGCGGTTGTTATCCAGCAACGAGTTTGCGTCGGTCATCGGTGTTCGGGTGTCCTGTCAGTGTAGGAGACGGCCGGGTCAGGCCTTTCGGCTGCGCTCGTATCGGGCGAGGTACGCCTCGACCGTCGTGCCGGCGATCACTCTGCCGATGACATCGAGCGGCAGATCGTCGAGCGACGTAAACCGCAGGCATGATTTGCCCGTGTCGACTCGCTTGCCTGCTTTGGCAAACTGCGCCTTGATCCAGCTGCCGAAGGCCTACGCGAGCGCGAGGGGGCGGAGGCCGACGAGCTCGACCTCGATGCCTTGGGCGTGCCTGCGCTGCCCGAGGTGGACGCGGGCAGAACAGCGACGGACCCCGCCTCCGATTCCCTAGAGCTGCCCTTGCCGCGCAATGACGCGTCACC
>JANOFA010000716.1:0-1318 GCA_031413355.1 Gemmatimonadota bacterium
GCCCGCACCTTTGCCCCCACCACCACCCAGTTGCAGCTGACCGTTCCCGTCCTCCTGCTCGGCCCCAGCGAAAACCTGCAGGTCACCCTCGAGCTCCTCTCCGGCACCACCCTGCTGTTCAGCGGCACCCAGCTCATCAGCGTCGGCGCCGGCGGTGGCGGCAGCCCGATTCCGATCCCGGTCACCTTCACCGGGCCCGGGGGGCAGGTCGCCGCGCTCACCCTCGCGCCGCGCGATACCACGATCAGCGCCGGGGGCACGTTCGCCTTCACCGTCACGGCGCAGGATTCGTCGCAGGCATCGGTGACGCAGTTCTACACCACCTGGAGCAGCTCGTCGGCCGCGGTCACGATCGACGGCGCGGGCGTCGTCACCGCCGGCGCGGGCCGGGCCACCGTCACCATCACGGCGGTCACGCCGAGCGGGGCGCGGGACTCCACCACGCTGACGGTCGTACCGCCGGCGGCGCAGCTCGTGCTCATCAGCGGGGACAACCAGTCGGCCAGTATCCTCAGTCCACTGCCGCTGCCGCTGGTGGTGGAGGTGCAGGCGGCGGACGGCCTGCCGGTGGCGGGGGCGACGGTGACGTTTGCGGTCTTGAGCGGCGGCGGCAGCGTGGACAGCGCCACGGCCACGACCGATCTCGCCGGCCGGGCCACCAGCGGCGCCAGCCTCGGCGCGACGGTGGGGGCGCAGAGCTTCACCGCCGCGGCGTCGGGCACCAACAGCGTGACCTTCAGTGCGACGGCGACCAGCGGCGGGGTCAAGGCCTGGAACGGCGCGGTGAGCCCGGACTGGAACACCGCCGGCAACTGGACCCCGGCCGCGGTCCCGACCGCGGGCGACTCGGTGGTGATCGATCCCATTGCCTTCAACGACCCAGTCCTCACCGGCAATGCGAGCATCAGGGCGCTCACCTTCCAGGGCGTCGACATCGGGCTGTCCGTGACCGGTAACCTGACCGTCGCCGGTAGCGTCAGCCTCACCGACAGTCTCAACTACATCGACTTTGCCAGCGGGCAGCTCAGCGCGGGCAGTGTGACGCTCAGCGGCTTCCAGGCCTTTATTGACGCCTCGCTCGGAAGCGCGAGCGTCGCCGGGCCGCTCACCATCACGGGGAACCGCGCCTTCTTCCTGGCCGGCCCGGGCAGCGCCCTCGGCGCGGTCACGCTCTCCGGCAGCCAGGCCTTCCTCGACCACTCCGGCGGCACCCAGGGCCCGATCACCGCCTCAGGGAGCTCGGCCTTCTGGGAAGCTGGCGGGGCGGTGACGATCACCGGCACGCCGGCCGTCCAGCTCTCCGGCACCGCCTTCCTGA
>JANOFA010000717.1:0-1481 GCA_031413355.1 Gemmatimonadota bacterium
CCGTCATCCGTTCGCGCCGGCCGCCATCTCGCCTGCGGCCGGCGACTCTGGGGGCGCCCCGCGCCTACACCGCGGCCAGCGAAAATGCTGTTCATCATCCCGACGCAGTTCCTGCACTGACACTTGTTACCGTTTACTAACTGTAATTCGATTGCACGCGGGCACCGCCGCAGCGTTTGATCAGCGCCGTAAACGGAAACCCCTGCAGGAATATCGGCCTCCGCCCGGCAACGCTTCCGCCGGACTGCATTCCTGCCGGCCGCTCGGCACCAACCCATTGGGGTAGATCATCGTCGCCGTCACATCCCGCTGCCCGAGCACGGCTTCCGTCCTCCGGCGGTCCTCTCTCCCCCCCGTAATAGACGGGCGGCCAGGCGATGTCGCAAGGCAGGGCAGCTGGCCCAGTCGGTGCCCCCGCCGCCGCCGCCCATCGATTTCGCCTCGCTCGGTCGCAGTCTATCTGTCCTACCCGAGTTTCGTGCCGCAAAACGGTCTGCTCACACGGATTAGCCTGCAAAACGGTGCGCGGCCCGCGGCTGCGGCCGGAGAGGGCTGCCGCCTGGCAGTGAACACGGCTCATACACAAAGAATCAGACACTCCCCGGCGAGGGCAACGCGACCCCTGCGCGGCAGGGCAGGGCGCCGCCACGCCGCGCCACCCCCTGACCCGGATATCTTGACCGGGTGCCCGCCACCCCCTCGGCGAAAGCCACCGCTCGCCAGTCCAGGCAGCTGTCCGCCGCAGGCTCCCCCCGTAGCCCTGAGCCCTGACGCCGGCCCCCGCACCTGCCTCCACTGCAACTGCCTGCAGCATTCGAACAACCGAAAATGGCACCACGGGCGGCTCCCCCAGGCTCCGCGCCATCCCCCCCAAGCCCGGCTGTACCGTCCGCCAACCAGGCCCGCATTCGTCGCCGGGTCGGCCACCCCTCGCACCCGATTATCCACCGCGCCCGGGGCAGGGGCCTGTCGCACTCCCTGATTGCCCCCTCTGAAACCTCGGCCCATCGGTCCGCCTCGGTCCGTTGCTCGGGCGACGCCGCTGCTGTCCTGGAGCGCGCGTCGGTTGCCGGCCCCGCCTCCGAGCCTGCCCCGACGCCAAGCCGAGCGTGCGGCACGACCCAGCGGCGCGCCCCGCCACCCCCCAAAAGTGTCCACTTTCCCCGTCACACTGTCCAGCTTTCCCCGATTTCTACCCAGCCATCCTCCCCGATTGCCCAGCCGCCCTCCACGATTTCCCACCCCTCCGCCGACCCTGCACGGTCAAGTGCAGATTCTTGTGTGCTTCTCTGGGCGGCGGCTCAGGCGGTGCGGCGCATGGGGCGCTCCTCCGGCACGAGGGTGGGCGCGACGAGCCAGCGCTGACTCCGCCAGTGGTCGTTCTGTTCCATGGCCAGGGCGGTCAGCAGCCGCTGCAGGCTGGCCTCATGCGGGAAGATCCGGATGACGCAGGTGCGGCGGCGGACCTCCCCATGGTGCCG
>JANOFA010000718.1:0-3603 GCA_031413355.1 Gemmatimonadota bacterium
CGCGCCACTCGCCTCAGCCTCCTCCTGTGGAACACCACGCCAGACGCCGAGCTACTGACGGCGGCAGGGAGCGGCGAGCTAGCCCAGGCGCGGGGCTGGCACTCGCCGCGCGCCATGCTGAAGAAGCAGCTCAAGCGGCTGGAGGCCATGAAGCTCAAGGCCTACATGGCCTCCGAGCTCGAATTCTTCCTGTTTGACGACAGTTACGAGATCGCCAATCAGAAGGGCTATCGCAACCTCAAGACCAGCGGCTACTACATCGAGGACTACCACATCCTGCAGACGACCAAGGAAGAGTGCGTCATGCGGGCCATCCGCAACGGACTCCACGGCGCCGGCATCCCGGTGGAGAATTCCAAGGGCGAATGGGGTCCGGGCCAGGAGGAGATCAACGTCCAGTATTCCGATGCGCTGGACATGGCGGACCGGCACGCCATCATCAAGAACAGCTGCAAGGAAATCGCCTACGGGCTCGGCAAGGCCCTCACCTTCATGGCCAAGTGGGATTACGGCATGGCTGGCAGTTCCTCCCATATCCACCAGTCGCTCTGGTCGGCGGACGGGAAGGTTCCGTTATTCTTCAGCAAGGCGGGTGAGCATGGCATGTCGGAGACGATGAAGCACTATCTCGCGGGCCAGCTCGAGCACGCCAGCGAGATCACCTACTTCCTCGCCCCGTACATCAACTCCTACAAGCGGTTCATGGCCGGCACCTTTGCCCCGACCCGCGCCATCTGGAGCTTTGACAACCGCACCGCGGGCTATCGCCTGTGCGGTGCCGACAGCAAGGGCATCCGGGTGGAATGCCGTGTCGGTGGGGCCGACCTGAACCCCTACCTCGCCTTTGCCGCGCTGCTCGCCGCCGGTCTCGACGGCATCGAGCAGAAACTGGAACTCGAGCCCGCCTTCTCGGGCGACGCCTACGATCCCGCCAAGAAGCTCCGCGAGATTCCCAAGACCCTGCGGGAGGCGACCGCGCTGCTCGACGGCTCCAAACTGCTGCGGGCCGCGATGGGCGATGACGTGATCGACCACTATGTGCACACGGCGAAGTGGGAGCAGTTCGAATTTGACCGCCGTATCACCGACCTTGAACTGAAGCGCGGATTCGAGCGCTACTAGGGCCAATCATGACAGAATCGATCAAGTGCATCTCCCCGGTTGATGGCCGGGTCTACGCCAGCCGCCCAGTCGCCTCGAAAAAGGCGATCGCGGCCACCTTTGCCGCGGCCCACACGGCACAGGACAAGTGGAAGCGGCTGCCGATCGCGGAGCGTGCCGCCTACTGCACCGCCGCCGTCGACGCGATGCTCGCCATGAAGGACGAGATCGTGCCGGAACTGGCCTGGCAGATGGGCCGGCCGGTGCGCTATGGCGCCGGTGAATTGCGCGGATTCGAAGAACGGGCCCGCTACATGATTGGCAGCGCCGAGCGGGCGCTGGCGAACATCGACCCAGGCCCAAAGGACGGATTCCACCGCCATATCAAGCGCGAACCACTCGGCGTGGTCTTCACCATCGCCCCGTGGAATTATCCCTACCTCACGGCCGTCAACTCGGTCATCCCCGCGCTGATGGCGGGCAATACCGTGGTACTGAAGCATGCCGCCTCGACGCTGCTGGTGGCGGAGCGGTTCCAGAAGGCGTTCGACCGGGCGAAGCTGCCCAGGGGCGTGTTCCAGCATCTCGTGGTCAATCACCAGCAGACCGCCGACATCATTGCCGGCGGCCATGCGAACATGGTCTGTTTCACCGGATCGGTGGCGGGTGGCCGGGCGATGGAGCAGGCAGCGGCCGGCCGCTTCATCAATGTGGGCCTGGAACTCGGCGGCAAGGATCCGGCCTACGTGCGGTCTGACGCCAACCTGGCGCATGCCATCGAGAACCTGGTGGACGGGGCCTTGTTCAATTCCGGGCAGAGCTGCTGTGGTATAGAGCGGATCTATGTCCACAAGCAGGTGTGGGGCGACTTCATCGAGGGATTCGTCGAGCTCACCCGGAAATACGTGCTCGGCTCACCGCTCGACCAGGCGACGACGCTCGGCCCCATGGTGAAGGCCGATGCCGCGGAGTTCGTCCGCCGGCAGATCAAGTCGGCCGTGCGTGCGGGAGCGAAGGCCCATATCGACCCGAAGACCTTTGCGATGGACAAGGCGGGCACGCCCTACATGGCGACACAGGTGCTGACCGGGGTGAGCCACAAGATGAGCGTGATGATGGAGGAGAGCTTCGGCCCCGTGGTCGGCATTATGAAGGTCTCCGATGACCGCGAGGCGATCAGGCTCATGAATGACTCACCCTATGGACTCACGGCCGCGATCTGGACCGAGGACGCCGATGCCGCGCGGCGGATCGGCGACGAGATCGCCACCGGCACCATCTTCATGAACCGCTGCGACTATCTTGATCCGGCGCTTGCCTGGACCGGTGTCAAGGACACCGGCCGCGGCGTCACACTGTCGCTGCTCGGATATGACGCATTGACCCGACCCAAGAGCTACCACTTCAGGACCAGAACATGACCATCCCGAACCGCAACCTGAATTACCCGACTGCCATCAAGTTTGGCGCGGGCCGCATCAAGGAACTTGCCGATCACTGCCGGGCCAACGGTATCGTGCGGCCGCTCTTCGTCACCGATCCGGCCCTGGCAGCGATGCCGATGGTACGGACTATCGTCGAGGACGTCCGGCATGCCGGCCTGGGCATCACGGTCTTTTCCGACGTGCGGTCCAATCCGGTCGAAGCCAATGTCACCGACGGCGTGCGAGCGTTTTCGGCCGGCAACCACGATGGCGTGGTGGCCTTCGGCGGCGGCTCGGCGCTCGATGTCGGCAAAATGGTCGCGCTGATGCACGGCCAGCAGCTCTCCGTCTTCGAGCTCGAGGACGTGGACGACTGGTGGACCCGGGCCGACGCCTCGAAGATCTCGCCCGTTATCGCCGTGCCGACCACGGCGGGTACCGGGTCGGAGGTGGGCCGCGCCGGCGTCGTCACTCATCCCGTGACCCACGAGAAAAAGATCATCTTCCACCCGGCGATCATGCCGAAAGTGGCCATCCTCGATCCCGAGCTGACCGTCGGTCTGCCGGCGAAATTGACGGCGGCAACCGGCATGGATGCGATGGCCCATAATCTCGAGGCCTATTGTGCGCCCGCCTACCACCCGCTGTCGGCGGGTGTGGCCCTGGAAGGAATGCGGCTGATCAAGGACAACCTCCCGCAGGCCGTGATGAACGGGACCGATCTCGATGCCCGCGGCAACATGCTGGTCGCGTCCGCCATGGGCGCCGTGGCGTTCCAGCGCGGGCTTGGCGCCATCCATGCGCTGTCGCACCCCTTCGGCGGCCTGTATGACGCGCACCATGGCCTGCTCAACGGCATCATCATGCCCTACGTGCTGAAGGCAAACCGGAGAGAAATCGAGCCGGGCATCAAGCGCGCCGCCGCCTACCTCGGCATCAAGGGCGGCTTCGGCGGCTTCCTCAAGTGGATTCTGGCCCTGCGCCAGGAAATCGGAATCCCCCACACCCTCGGGGACATCGGCATCGATACCGCCCGCCTCGACGCGGTGGCGGCGATGGCCATCAAGGATCCCACGGC
>JANOFA010000719.1:0-8970 GCA_031413355.1 Gemmatimonadota bacterium
CTCGCGGGGTCTTTTTTTCCTACACCCATGATCGAGCTTACCGTGACTTTCGAAGTGTCGAAAACATCGACGATTGTTTGCTGACCCTGATCGAGGAGTGTTTTGTATTTCTCGCCGGAGAGCAGGCACTGGCTTGCGTTGTCCTTGGGGTAGAAGTAGAGCACGACCTTTTTTCCCTTGAGATCCTTGAGCGCAACTGTCTTTCCGCCGTCGGATTCGAGGGTGAATGCGGGGGCCTTCGAACCGGGAGTGAGCATGGGTCCGGGAGGAGAGAGGGAGGCCACGGCGAGTGGGCCGTCAGGCGCGACCGGGATGACCTAGCTGGTACCCGGCCACCGGAGGCAGGGTTCCCCGCTGACGCGGGCTACTCGAGCTGGACCAGGGGCGCGGCGATCGGGCGGGGGAGCCGGAGGATCGGTGCCTGCTCGCCAGCCCGGAGATCACGATCCAGCAGGTTCCACGTCGCGAAGCCGTCCTCGCTGGCCGGCTCGAGCAGGCCGGCAGCCAAAACGCCCGATCGCTGGTCGGTGGTGACGTAGTACCATCCTGCCGTGGCCATCACGGGCTGTGAGACCCAGTGGCCGGTCACGCTGACCGTGCGGTGCCCCTCGAATAGAAAGGCGGCGACCTGGATACTGTCGACCAGAAATCCCTCCCCAGGGCCCGCCCAATCCGCTGTCAGGCAGCTGACCACGATCCCCTGCGCCCGCAACAGGGTCACCAGTCCGGCCTGCGCCGGCGGAAGCAGGTACGCGGCAGGCCGACCGACCTGCAGCGCGGATTCGAAGCGATCCACCACCGGCATCCGGATGCGACGGAAAACGCCGGTGCGCTTCCGCCGGGCGAAGCCATGGCTGCCGTCGCCATCCGCCTCGGTGATCTCGGCGATGACCTCCTGTCGCGTGGGGGGAGCGAAGCGGGAATGCAGCGAGATGGAATCGGGCCGCCAGGTCGCGGACGCAAGAACGGCCCGCTTCACGGCAACCCGCTCCTCGGCCGCCAGCGACAGGATCTCGCGCAGAAACTGGTAGGTCGCCTCGATGCGATCGACAAAAGGACTGTTAGGGAGTCGGGTGCCTGATTGCGGAAGTTGCCGTAGGGAAATGTCTCGAGCTGGTGCCGCCGGCGCATCCGCTCACGGATGGCGGGGAGGAAATGATCGCGGGCGTAGTCGTTCGCCGGGCTCGAGTTGGGATTCAGCCCGGGGGCCCAGGTGAGGGCGTAGCCGTGGTAGCTGCCGTTGGTGGTATGCAGATCGATGAAGAGATCCGGTAGTCGCGCCGGCCCATTTTGCCCGGTCGGTTCAAGTTGCCGGCGGCGAACCGCTCGTTGCCGTCGATGTTGTAGATCGGGACCACCAGGACGATCACACTGTCGAGCAACGATCGGAGCGCGCCGACGGTGAGCTCGCGGAGCAGCCGCTGGGCGGCCTCTTTGCCCTCGACCTCCCCCGCGTGGATGTTGCCCTGGATATAGATGATCGGCTTGCCGGAACGCTGGGCATCGGCGGGGCCGTCGACGATGGGCCGTGCCGCAAGGACCCAGGGGATGGGCCGACCCTCGAGACTGAACCCCACCGTGCCGATGCGGAGCGGCGCCCCGGTACGCGCGAGCGAATCGAGAAACCCTG
The DNA here is from genome assembly GCA_031413355.1 of Gemmatimonadota bacterium. Classification (GTDB taxonomy): domain Bacteria; phylum Gemmatimonadota; class Gemmatimonadetes; order Gemmatimonadales; family GWC2-71-9; genus JADJOM01. The sequence goes on from JANOFA010000719.1 coordinate 1,631, forward strand.
TGACATCGGCGTAGGTGGACGTCTCGGCGCCGGCAGTGCGCTCGGGCCGGGTCTGTTGAGCGCGAAGGGAAGCGAATGGGATGAACGAGGTCAGCAGGAGCAGACTGCCGATGCCGCTGCGGGAACTGGTCATGAATCCGCCGGGTGGTCGGTGGCTACAGGCCCGAGGTGACGCAACGCACGCCGGCGACTCGAAGGCGCAGATCGTGCTAACCAGACGAATAGGGGTCGGCGCGAGGATGGCGCCAGGATCCAGCCAGTCACCTCAGGAGCCTCAAATATGTCCGAAAACGCGCGAGACCCGGGACGCCGCACCTCGTTTCCCGTGCTGGACCGCCTCGGGGAACTGTGCACCACCGGGCGCGACAGCGCCGCCTATCTCTGGCAGGTACCGCATGATGCCGGGATGCGGGACGAAATCAGCAAGAAGCTGGTGGAGATCCGGGAGGAGTGCGGACGGCAGAACCGGCGCGAGATGGTCCGGATTGTCGACGAACTGGAAACGGCGCTTGAGGCGTCGGTGAGTCCGCAACAGGTGGAGATCCTGCAGGACGGTTTCGACCGGCTGGCGAAGCTGTGGCAGTGCGCCAAATCGGGACTTATGTAGCGGCGTGGGGCGGGTCGTAGACCCGCCCCTGCACCCGCCCCTGCACCCGCCCCTATTCGGCTGGCACGGCTGGAGTGCGTTCGACGACCGTCGGGGCGACCGGCGCCCCATCGAACAGTCGTTCCTGACCCCCGACCACAACCTGCTCCCCCGCCTCCACCCCGGTCCGCACTTCAACGAATCCGGGTGAACGCACCCCGGTCGTCACCGGCCGGCGGACGGCCTTCCCCTCCAGCACCACCCACACGAAGGTCGAGCCCTGCAACGGGACGAGGGCATCCTCGGGAATCACCACCGCGCGCGGCCGCACATCGGTGGCGAGCTTCGCCTCGGCAAACATGCCGGCGTGCAGCTGACGGCGACCATTCGGGACGACCGCCTTCAGCAGGATGGTGCGACCGGGGAGCTGCACGATGGGATCGACGAAGTCGACCGTTCCGGTGAACTCCTGGCCCGTGATCGATGCCACTCGAAACCGCACCACCTGCCCGCGGGTGAGGCGGCTGGCGAATCGTTCTGGCACCGTGAAGCTGACGCGCTGCGGATTGACGGTCTGCACCGTCATCAACCGGCTGCCGGTGGTGACGTAGTCGCCCAGACTGACAAACCGCTGGCCGACCACACCGGCAAATGGCGCACGCACCGTGGTCCGCGCCAGCCGGAGCGAGTAGAGGTCGAGATCCGCTTGGGTGCTCCTCGACGTCGCCTCGGCCCGCTCGAGGTCCGCCGTGCTGCCGGCGCGTTCGGCCAGCAGGTCCTTGGCCCGCGCCAGCGCCTGACGGGCGAGATCCCGCTCCGCCTCGGCCCGCGCGACCTGCACCTTGAGCTCCTGGTCGTCGATCCGGAGCAGCGCGTCGCCGGCCGCGACTTCCGCTCCCTCCGGGACGGACAGCTCTACAACGCGACCTTCGATCTCCGGCTTGAGCTCGATGGCCTGCACCGCCTCGATCTGCCCGGTCGCGTCCAGCGCATCGACCACCGTGTCCGCCCGTGCCACGGCCACCTCGACCGCGCTCGGCGGCATCTCGCCGCCAGCACCGGGAGCGCCACCAGCCGGATCGGCGTTCTTGCCCTTGCATCCGGCGAGGAACAGGGCGCCGCAGATCAGCGTCCGGGCGAGCATCACGAGGGACCTCCCGAGGGATTGAAGCGAGTGCCGAGAATGGCCTCGAGCCGCGCCCGCGCGAGGCGCGCCGTGAAGCGCGACTGCACCAGGGTGGCCTCGGCCTGGCTGATATCATCCTGCGCCTGCAGCAGCTCGAGCACGGTCGTCGCGCCGGCCCGATACCGCGCCTCCTGGACCCGGTAGCTCTCGATGGCGACAGTCCGCCCCTCGAGCGCGAGTCCGAACTCAGCCCGCGCCGTCTCGAAGCCATCATATGCTTCGGTCACCTCACGCTGGGCCGCGAGCTCGAGATCCGATCGCACCGCCCGGGCAAGATTGCGCGTCGCGCGAGCCTGGATGACCGAGAGCTCACGACGGCCGTTGTCCCAGATCGGAAGCGCGACCGTGAAGGTCAACGCCGAGACACTGACGGCGCTGGGAAAGAACTGGCTGTCGAAGCGCGAGTGCGCCGCATCCAGTGTCAGGGTGGGCAGGTAGGCGCCGCGCCGGGCGACAAGATCCTTCTCGGCCGCCCGCTCGCGGGCCCGCGCCGCACGGTATTCCGGTCCCTGGGCCAGGGCCTGCGCCACGGCCGCGTCGAGCGCCAGCGGGAGGGCTTCCGCGGGGGCGGAGTCCAGCGGCAGGGGCACGACGGCGCCCGCCATGCCGACGCGACGGCCGAGCTCGAGGCGGGAAACGCGGAGGGCGGACTCATCCCGCAACAGCAACACCCGGGCTCGGAGCAGTTCCAGCCTTACGGTGAGCGAATCGGAAGAGGCCGCCGCGCCAGTCTGCACTCTCGCGCGGGCCACGACCAGCTGCTCCTCCGCCCGGCGGGCCCGGTCGCGCGCGACCCGGGTCAGTTCCTCATCGGCGAGGGCGGCGTAATAGGCCGACTCGGTCAGCAATGCCGCGGCGAAGCGGCGCTGCACCTCCGTGGCGGTGGCGAACTCCAACTCGGCCTGACTGCGACCCAGCTCGGCGAATTTGCGGATGCTGAAGATTTCGTAGCGCGCGGCGAGCGTCGCCGTGACCGAGGTGTTGACCGGTGCGCCGGTGCCGAGATTGAAGAAGGGAACGGAGTACTTGGTCAGGTCGATGTTGGCGGTGACCGCCGGAATGAAGAAGGCCAGGCGGGACGCCTTCCGGATCCAGTCGGCCTCCGCCACCGCACCGAGGGCCCGGACGTAATCGGGATTCAGCTGGACCGACCGCTGCAGGGCGTCGGCCAGCGTGATCGTCGGCAGGGAATCTGGCGCGGGGCGCGAGGCGCGAGGCGCGGGATGCACCGTCGCGAGCCCCAGGACCACCGCAATAGTGGTGATCATGCCGGCTCCTCCAGCGCGCTCGGTGCGGCCGCCGATGCCGCGCGCCGGTGGCGTAGCCCCTCGAACAGCGTATACACAACGGGCACGAGGTAGAGTGTCAGGATGGTCGAGAGGAACACGCCGCCGACGATCGCATAGCCCAGCGGACGGCGGCTCAATGAGCCTGCGCCGAGGCCGAGCGCGATGGGGACGGCGCTGGTGATGGTCGACACCGAGGTCATGAGGATCGGGCGGAGCCGGATGCGACCGGCCTCGACCATCGCATCCGCCGCCGATCGACCCTTCTCCTGCAGCTGGTTGGCGTACTCGACCAGCAGGATCGAGTTCTTGGTCACCAGCCCGATGAGCAGGATCATCCCGATCTGACTGTAGAGATTGAGTGTCGAGCCGGCGATCCACAGCACCGCGAGCGCACCGGTCACGGCCAGCGGCACCGCGAGCAGGACGGTGAAGGGGTGGACCAGCGACTCGAACTGCGAGGCGAGCACCATGAAAACGACCACCAGCGCCAGACCGAAGGCGAAATAGAGCGAGCCACCGCTCTCCTCGAGCTCGCGCGATTCGCCCGACAGTGCGGTGGTACTGCCGGCGGGGAGCACTTCTCTCGCGAGTGCGTTCAGCGAATCGAGCGCCTCGCCCAGGGTGAAGCCGGGAGCCAGGCTCGCGTCCAGGGTATACGCGGCGATCCGGTTGAAGTGGTTGAGCTGCCGGGGGCTGATGCCCTCCTCGACCCGCGTCACCGCGTCGAGCTGCACCAGCTGGTCGTTCCGGCCGCGCACATAGAGCCCGGAGACATCCGAAGGTGTCGCGCGTTCACGAGGGTCCAGCTGCACGATCACGTTGTAGAGCTTGTTGTCGTGGGTGTAGGTACTGACCTTGCGACCGCCGAGCAGGCTCTGGAGCGTCCCCGCGATATTGCCGACCGGCACGCCGAGATCTTCGGCCCGGTTCCGATCGAAGTGAATCGTGAGTTGCGGCTTGTTCACCCGCAGGTCGGTGTCGACGTTCTGCAGCCCGGGAATCTGGCGGGCCCGGGTCACGAAGGTGTCCATCGATGCGCCGAGCACGGCGAAATCGGGGTGTTGCACCACGAACTGCACCGGCTTGCCGAAGCCGCCGAACGCCGGCGGATTGGAGGCAAAGGCGAACAGGCCCGGAACCCCGAAGAACTGCGGCTGGAGTGAACCGATGATCTGCTCGGTGGTGCGGGTGCGCTCGGAGTAGTCCTTCAGCTTGGTGAAGATGATGCCGCTGTTGGGACCGGTGCCGAAATTCACCACGCTGAAGTAACTCTGTACCTCCGGCGTCGCCTCGATCAACGATTCGATCCGGCGCTGATAGCCGTCGGTAAACGCGACCGACGAGCCCTCCGGGCCGATGATGAAGGTGAGGAACCAGCCCTGGTCGTCGGAGGGGATGAACTCGCGCTTGAGGTTGCGGAAGATCACCACGGCGAGCGCGACGGTGAGCAGCGCGCCGCCGATCACCACCGCGCGGCGGCGCAGGGCCCAGGTGAGCGAGCGGGCGTAGCCGCGGGTGAGTGCGATGAACCCGCGCTCCAGCGCCTGGTAGGTCGGGCCGTGGCTCTTCGGCACCCGGAGGATGCGGCCGCAGAGCATCGGCGTCAGCGTCAGGGCGACGAACCCGGAGACCAGCACGGCGCCGGCGACGGCAATGCCGAACTCGTTGAACAGACGACCGGTGTTCCCCTGCAGGAAGGCGAGCGGGGTGAAGACCGCCACCAGCGAGATGGTCGTCGCGATGACCGCGAAGGCGATCTCCCGGGTGCCGTTGGTCGCCGCCACCTCGGGCGACTCGCCCAGCTCTTCCTGATGGCGGTAAGCATTCTCCAGCACGATGATCGCATCATCCACCACGATGCCGATGGCAAGCGTGAGCGCGAGCAGCGTCAGGTTGTTGATGGAGTAGCCGAGAAAGTACATGATCGCGAAGGTCGCGATGATGGACGTGGGTATGGCGAGCCCGGGAATGAAGGTCGCGCGCAGGTTGCGCAGGAAGATGAAAATGATGATCACCACCAGGACGGCGGCGAGGATCAGGGTATCCTGCGCTTCCTCGATGGAGCGTGTCACAAACTCCGAGCCGTCGAACCCGATGGCGATCTCCACACCGGGCGGCAGCGCCGCCTGGATCCCGGGGAGCTCGTTGCGGATCTCCTCGGCGACCTGGATCAGGTTGGCCTTGGACTGGCGCACCACGCCGATCGCGACCGCGCTGACGCCGTTGAACCGCAGATTGCTGCGCTCGTCTTCCGCCCCGAGTTCGACCCGGCCCAGGTCTCGCAGCCGGACGGTCTGGCCATTGCTGCTCCGCACCACCAGATCCTCGAATTCGCCGGCCGTCTTCAGCTCGCCGAGGGAGCGCACCGAAAACTCGCGCCGGTCGGATTCGATCCGGCCCGCCGGGACCTCGACGTTGCGATTCCCGATGGCGGTTTCGACGTCCTGCACCGTCAGCCCGCGCGCGGCGAGTTCCGGGGCGGACAACCAAACCCGCATCGACTGACGCCGTTCACCGAAGATCTGCGCGCTGCCGACCCCCGCCAGGCTCTGCAACCGGGCCTTGACCTGCCGGTCGGCGATGTCGGAGAGCTTGAGGAGATCGTAGTTGGCGCCGGAGAGTGCCAGCCAGAAGAACGGCTGGGCGTCGGCCTCCTGCTTGGCCACGACCGGTTCCTCGATATCGCGCGGCAGCCGCCCGCGCACCCGGGAGACCTTGTCGCGCACGTCCTGCGACGCGACGTCCACGTTGCGGTCGAGGGTGAACTCGAGGGTGATGGTGCTGACCTGTTCGGAGCTGGCGCTGGTCAGCGTCCGGAGGCCGGCGACGGTGCTGAGTTCTTCCTCCAGGATGTCGGTGACCGCCGATTCCACGACCTGCGGATCGGCGCCGGGGAGGATCGTGGTGACGGAGATGATCGGGGGATCGACGTCGGGATAGTCCCGGACCGGCAGATTCCGGTATCCGATGACGCCAAAGAGGATCAGGGCGAGGCTCAACATGCTCGCCAGCACCGGCCGCTTGATGGAAATGTCGGAGAGCTTCATCGGGCCATCAGCGGAAGAGGACAGTCCATGCCGATCGCGCCAGGGTCTGGGGCGCGGGGGTGCGGAGCCGGACGATGTTGTGAGAGCGGAGCCAGACGGAACCGGGCTGCCGGGGTTTCAGCGGGGGTGAAGCTACTCCCCAATCCGGGGAGCGGGAAGATCCCGCCCGACTCGTCCGGGCGCGGAGGCCCGACCTACCCATTCTCGTCGGGCGCGGAGGCCCGACCTACCCTATTCTTCCGCATGGCCATCAAACTGTCGGTGCAGCAGCAGTCCCAGCTTGCCATGCTCTCCCTGCTCCCGCCCAAGATCCAGCGGATCCAGTCGGTGATCGAGCAGATGGCGGGAGATCATGCGGATGAGGCGGTGGTACGCGGGATGGTGCGGATGCTGGACGAGATGAAAGCCTATGCGTCACAGCTCAAGATGAACGGCCTGGCGGATGCCGCGGGACAGATGGCCTCGACGGGACGACGCGGCGGCGGAACTCAGGTCAAAGTGCGGGGTCTGCGGGAGAACATGGCGACGGTGCGGATGAACTACGACATGGCGCTCAGGAAGGCGTCGATCCCCCCGGCGGGCGATCACGAGGACGAGGGCGCGCCGGAACCCCCGATTACTTGATCGACCCGGGAACGAACGGTTGCTCGCCCTTCTTGCGGAAGAAATCGTCTATCGGCTTGCCGGCGATGAGAATGATCATGCCGTGCACCAGCACCCCGATGAGCAGCGAGACAAAGGTCAGGGCGGTGAGGATACCACCGGCACCGATGCCGGCAAGGATAGTTCCGAAGGTCTGCATGATCTCTTCCGGTTGGAAACTGGGGCCTGCGTGTCCCATACGTTAGCTCACTCCCCCTTCCAGTTCAACTGACCCGAACCCGACCGGCCCCCCCATGCGAATCCTCCCTCTGCTTGCCGTTTCGCTTCTCCTTCCCGCGGTCGCGGTTGCCCAGCAGGGGCATGACCATGCGCCCACCGCGAAAATCGAAGGGGGTGGCGTCTTCCCCGCTGGCTGGCAGGTGCGGCCCGACGAAGGGGGCACCCTTCCCGAGGTGAAGATCGAGGCGATGGCACCCGGCTGGCACCTGACAACGGCCGCCTCGGGGATCATGTACCGCGCCGCGGACCAGGCGAACGGAAGCTACGACGTCTCTGCCAAGCTGCACCTCTTCCCCGAGGGGCCAGGGCACCGGGAAGCCTACGGCATCTTCATCGGCGGGAAGGACCTG
>JANOFA010000720.1:0-2256 GCA_031413355.1 Gemmatimonadota bacterium
TGCGCCGTTAGCGCATTGCGGCGGTGTACGGCTTGGGCAGCCCGAAGATGAAGACGCCGGCGCCCAGCGGGAAGTTGAGCTGGAAGTTGCCGCCGCACGCCACACCGATGAACTGCTCGCCCTTGTGGGAGAAGCTCATCGGGGCGCTGTTGCAGCCGGCGCCGGCGTTGAACTGCCACAGGAGCTTGCCGGTGCTCGAGCTGTAGGCGTTGAAGTTGCCATTGCCTTCGCCGGTGAACGTCAGCCCGCCGGCGGTGGCGAGGCCGCCGCCCATCATGGGCTGTGCCACCTTGTTCTGCCACACCACCTTGCCGGTGGCCAGGTTGAGGGCGGTGTAGGTGCCGTACTGCTCTTCACCCGGGATGGCCACGAAAGCGGAGCCGAGCCAGAGCCGGCCCTTCTCGTATGGCGCCGTGTGGGTGATGTAATTCATCGGCTGGTGCAGACCGGCGACGAAGGCGTAGTTCAGCTTCGGGTCGATCGCGATCGGAGACCATTCGGCGCCCCCGTTCGCGCCCGGGAGCATGCGGGTGCCTTCCGCGGACGGCAGGGCGAAGATGTTTTCCTGCGGGGTGAAGTTCTCGGTACGGCGGACCAGCTTGCCGGTGGCCGCATCGAGGACGTAGACCCATGCCGTCTTGCCCGCGTGCACGACGACCTTGCGGCCGCCGATCATGGTGACCACCGGCGGAGAGACCGCGTCGAGGTCCCAGACGTCGTGGGGCACGGTCTGGTAGTACCACTTGGTCTTGCCAGTCTTCACATCGATGCCGACGACGCAATCGGTGTAAAGGTTGTCGCCCGGGCGGATACCGCCGTCAAGGTCTGGCGACGGATTGCCGACCGCGACGTAGATCATGCCGAGGTCCTTGTCATACGAGGGGGTCATCCAGACGCCACCGCCGCCGCGGGTCCAGGCATCGGCGTGCTTGGCGCTGTCGGCCTTTTCGGCGGCGATGTTCCGGTGCAGGTCGGCGCCGTCCGGCGTGGCGCCGGCCCAGGTGCCCCACCAGCCGTTTGGCGCGACGGCGTCGAAGGTAGGATCGCCCTTGGGAGCCGGAATGGAATACCAGCGCCACATCTGCTCGCCGGTCCCGGCGTTGTACGCCGTCACGTGGCCGCGAATGCCATACTCGCCGCCCGAGACGCCGATCAGCACCATGTCGTCCACGACGAGCGGCGCGGCGGTGATGCTGTAGCCGTAGGCCGGATCGGCGACCTCGATATCCCACGCCACTTCGCCGGTCATCCGGTCGAGTGCGACCAGCCGGGCGTCCATGGTGCCCATGTAGACGTGCGGGCCATGCACGGCGACGCCGCGGTTGTTCGGGCCGCAACAGGTGATGGTGGTGCCGAGCTTGTGCTCATAGCGCCAGGCCTGCTTGCCGGTGGTGAGATCGTAGCCGATGGCGGTGTTGAATGGGGTGGTGACGTACATCATGTTGTCGACCACGAGCGGGGTGGTCTCGAAGCTGCCCAGCCGGCTGATGCCGGTCTGGAACACCATTCTCGGTACCAGACTGCGGACGTTGGTCGCATTGATCTGGGTCAGCGTCGAGTACCGCTGACTCCACATGTTGCCACCGTACGTCGTCCAATTGGCCTGGGCCGGGAGGCTCGTAGCGCTGGCTCCGATGAGCAGGGCTGCGACGGCCCAGTGCGCGCGAATACGCATGGGGTACCACTCCTGATGAGAGAAGGAAGGGCAGGAACTTCACATGCCCGCCCCAAGGGGGCGGTGGTTCAACGGCTTGTCGCCGCCAGCGGCCCTGGCGGCAGGCTTGTCTCAGAGTGCTACCAATATCCCGGGTTCGAAGTTCCCGTCAAGAGGGCGGTCAGTGCTCAGCGGAACAGGACCACTGCCTTCTTGAACGTGTTGGCGATGCCCCAGAGGAGCGGGATCCCCACCAGCACCCAGGTCACGGCCACCATCGCCCAACTGGCGCCGCTGGGCGGTGGATCATCGGTTGGACGGTTCATGGGGTTGCTCATTTGAGTTTGGCTCCGGTTCGCACGGCCGCCAGTTCGCTGTCGGTCATGAAATGCCGCTCCGCCACGGGGCGCACCAGCAGGTTGCACAGGAAGCCCGCCACCAGGAGGCCAGCGAGGATGTACATCGTCGTGTTGTAGGCCTGGGCGGACCGGCGCCGAGCAACGGCAATGCGCGCACGATCCCGCCGCCGGTCTCGAGCAACGTGCCTTCACGGCTGTAGCGGACGCGTACACCGAACTGCGCGCCGTCGCCGAGCGTCGCAG
>JANOFA010000721.1:0-1250 GCA_031413355.1 Gemmatimonadota bacterium
GCAAGGCCATGGCCGCGCCACGTCTGGTGCATGCGCTAGTTAGCCTGCATCGATTGCCTTAGGCGAAGGCGGGCGTAGGAACCGCCACGCGACCAGGCCGGCAACTGGCACCCAAGCTGTAGCGTACAGCCAAGCCGGCCAGGGGGTGTCCACAATGAAGATGCTGATGCCCGTGGCTCCCGGCTGTGAGATCGTCTCGAGATTGGCAGCGTCCCGCCACAGGGTCAAGCCAAGTATGAGGCTCGGCCAAAGCAGGGCCAATCCAAAGACCTTCCAAGTCGCCCATAGGTGTGGAAAGCGCATCGGGGAAGCTAGCTCGCCTACGTCAAGTGCCGGAAGTGGGCTGCGAATCGGGCCGCGGCTCGCGCTCCTCGATGAGTTCGCGGAGCGCGACGGCGGCAGCCTTCATCAAGCGGCCGTCGGCGAGTCGGGCTTTCAGTGATTCTGTCGGAAGATCGCTGAACCTAGCCTTGAAGGTAGCGATCTCGTCGAAGTAGCGTTGTCTCTTCATTGTCCGTGTGCAGGCTAACGGACTGGCATAAGCTGCGGGCGGGCGCACTCCTGTGCGTGACGCTGTCCTAGGCGCCGCCCCGCGTTGGTACCCACTGTAACCTGGCTCGAGCGGCGGCGACGGCGCCCGTCCGTCAGCTTCATGCCAATGTTAGAAGGCGGACACTCCGGCGTCTGCGTGTGGAAAGCACGGCACTCGACGCGCGGCAGCGCCCCACGATCCCCTCATCCGTTCGCGCCAGCCGCCATCTCGCCTGCGGCTGGCAACTCTGGGGGCGCCCCGCGCCCGAACCGCGGCCGGCCCGCCAGGCTGTTCATCATGTCTCAGCAGTGCCAACACCGACACAGGTTTCCGCCTACTAACGGCTGCGCATGACCTGCAAGGCGCGGCGACACGCTTCAATCAGTAAGCGATAGGGCAGGCGCCGCGGCTTGACAGGTCCATGCGCGTGTTAGCGGGCTGCGCGATTCACTCCGACTGAAGAACACGATACGGCGTCCGGCGCGAAAGCGCCACATGTCCAGCTCCCTTCAGCCGGAACCGTCCCGACACCGCCGCGCCGACCGGTGACGCGCCGGCCGGGCCGAGTTGTCCTTGGGCGACATCAGGGCAAAACAAAAGCGGACGCCAAGGCGATCCGCTGTTGACCCCATCCAAGAACACCGCCCGACCAGTTCCGGGCCGGATTCCCCACCGTATTGGCGCCATTTCTGCCCGATAACGTCTGCGCATCACCTGC
>JANOFA010000722.1:0-4955 GCA_031413355.1 Gemmatimonadota bacterium
AGGGCGGCGGAGACGATGATGAGCTGCCACCCCCAGAAGTGCAGCCGGGACAGCGTGTCGCTCCACATCCGCGTCTTCAGCAGCCGCTGCATCGAATAGTAGATGCCGGTGAAGCAGACGTTGCCGCCGAACGCGAAGATCACCGCGTTGGTGTGCAGCGGTCGCAGCCGCCCGAACGTGGTCCACGGCAGCCCGAGATTCGCCGGCCACCAGGCGAGCTGGAGGGCAATCCACACACCCACCAGCATCCCGACCACGGCCCACGTGACGGTCGCGATCAGGAACAGCTTCACGATCGCGTCGTCGTACTGGACCTCCTGTTGCGCACCCGCTCCGGTATATTCCACGGCCTCGTCTCCTCCCCTGGGTCGAATGATTCCCCTGCTTACCGCTGCCCTGGTTGCCGGCCTGCTTGGCAGCATGCACTGCGTCGGCATGTGCGGTGGCTTCGCGGCTGGGTGCAGCCGCGCGCGCATGGGACTTCCTGCCTGGCACACTGGTCGGATCCTGACCTACGGTCTGCTCGGCGCCCTCGCGGGGGCCGCCGGTCATCTGCTCCCCGGCCCGGCCTGGCTGCCGGGCGCCCTCGCCAGCGTTCTGCTCGTCTGGTTCGCGCTGGCCCTCGCCGGCCTCGTTCCCGAGCCTCGCTTCGTTCCTCCGGGGCTGCGACGTGCCGGCAGCCGGGCGATCCAGCGACCGTCCACGGCGGCCCAGTTCCTCTTCGGCGTCGTCAACGGATTCCTGCCCTGCGGCCTGGTCTATTCCGCCCTGACCGTCCCGATTGCACTCCAGGAGCCCGTTCGGGGTGGGCTTGTGATGCTCGCTTTCGGGCTTGGTACCGTGCCCGCCCTCAGTCTTGCGGCGTTGGGTATGCGCCGAATCGCCCTCGGGACGCTGGCCCGTCGGCGCGCCGTTGCGACGATGATTCTGCTCACCGGACTGTGGACGATCTGGACACGCGCATCGGGCCTTCCATTACACCCCATGCAGACGGAACAGGACCCAGCCGCTCACGTCGAACTCCACGAAGGACGATAGGATAGCCGGGACTTCGTGAAATGCACCCTGTGGTGGGGTGAAGATCCCTTCATGACCCGGTGCCCTGCGCCGTGCTGGCCCGTAGCGCGTTCAGGATCACCGCGACGTCGATGACCTCCTGAAGAACGGCACCGATCGTCGGTGGGATGGTCCCGGCGGCCGCCGCGAGCATCGCGATCCCTGAAAGCCCCAGCCCCACCCAGACGCTCTGTCGCGCAATGCGCATCGTCCGCTGGCTGATCTCGATTGCATCAGCCACCCGGAGGGGATCGTCCGCCAGCAGGACCACGTCGGCCGCTTCCGCGGTGATCCCGCCACCATTGGCGGCCAGTGCCACGCCGACGCTCGCCCGCGAGAGGGCCGGCGCATCGTTGGTCCCGTCGCCCAGCATCATCACGTGGTAGCCCGCCTGCTCCATCTCCTCCACGACGGCGACCTTGTCCGACGGCAGGAGGCCGGCGCGGACATCCTCGATGCCGACAGCCCGGGCAATGGCGTCCGCGTGACTCGCGTCGTCGCCCGTGACCATGATGATCCGCCGGATGCCAAGCTGAGCCAGCCGGGCCAGGAGGGGGCGGGCCTCGGGGCGGACCTGGTCGGCAAAGGCGAGCGTACCCGCCGCGCGCCCATCCACCGTCAGCCAGGCCCGCAGCGCCGCTGGTTCCGTGTCAGGCCAGCTGCCGGCCAGCCCGGGGTGCTGGCCCAGCACGAAGCTGCGGGCGCCGAGTATCACCCGGTGGCCATCGATCTGGCCGGTCACCCCTTGGCCGGGGCTCTCGACGACCGATTCGGCGGTGCGAGCGGGGAGCTTTCGTGCGAGTGCTTCGGCCACCACCGACCGGGCCAGCAGGTGTCCGGAGCCTGCATCAACGGCCGCCGCAAGCCCGAGCACCTCGGTTTCGGAAAAAGGCGCCACGGCGGAGACACTGGCGAGCGCCGGCCGGCCGATCGTGATGGTGCCGGTCTTGTCCAGCAGGGCGGCGGTGACATTGCCCAGCCGCTCAAGCGCTTCGCCGTGGCGAATGATGATCCTCCGCCGGGCCGCACGGTTGATACCGCCGATCATGGCGACCGGAGCGGCAAGAATCAACGGGCACGGCGTCGCAACGACCAGCACCGACAACACCCGGAGCGGGTCACGGGAGATAGCCCAGGCGACAATGCACACCGCCAGCGTCACCGGCGTGAAGATGACGGCGTACCGGTCGGCCAGACGCTGCAGCGGCGATTTGCTCAGCTGAGCGGTCCGGACCAGGTCGACGATGCGGGCGTACTGGCTCTCTCGCGCGACCCGCACGACGCGAATCACCAGCGGGCCATCCAGATTCAGACTGCCGCTCAAGAGGGGGGTTCCCGGAGCCGCCGCCAGAGGCATCGGCTCTCCGGTCAGCCGGGAGTGGTCAACGCTGGAGCGCCCTTCGCTGACCTCGCCGTCGCACGGCACCATCTCGCCGGGACGGACCACCACAAGATCCCCTGCCGCCACCAGGTCGGCCGCGACGTCCTCGATCTCGTCCCCGCGCTGACGGTGCGCCACCCGCGGTGCCTCGGCCTCCAGTGCCGCCACTGCCCGCGAGGCGCGGCCGGCCGCAAAGCGCTCGAGGGCCTCGCCGCCGGTCTGCATCAGCACGACGACCAGACCGGGCAGCGGTTGCTCGAGGAGGATCGCTGTGATGATTGCGAGTGTGGCGACAAGATCAGCGGCGAGCCGCCCGCGGAACGCGCCGACCGCCGTCTGCCAGACGACCGGAGCGCCGAGGCAGACCAGCCCGACCAGCCAGAGTCGGGTACCCCAGAGATGAAGCGGCCCCGCCTGGAAGGCGAGGCCGATAAGGATGACCAGCAGTGCCGTGATCGGAATGGCCACGGCGCGCATCACCGGAGCCCTGGGCAGGGAGCTCAATGGGTGCTGGGCACCGCCGCCAGGGCTTCCGCGGCCTGATCCCGCTGCAGGATGAACCCGACGCCGCGCACGGTCTGGATCAGATTCTCGCCCGAGGCCTTCTGCAGCTTGCGCCGGACATTGCCCACGTGGACATCCACCACGTTGCTTTCGGGGTCGAAGTGCATGTCCCAGACCTTTTCCAGCAGGGTCGTCCGCCGCACCACCTGCTCGGGGTGCAGCAGGAAGAACTCGACGATCTGGAACTCCCGCGGCGTCAGGTCGAGCGGCCGGTCGTTCGCCAGCACCACGTGCCGCAGACGATCCAGCGTCAGCGGTCCATACCGCAGAACCTCCATCCGCTCGGCCCCGCCACGGCGGGCCAGGGCACGGATCCGGGCGAGCAGTTCGTCGAAGCGGAATGGCTTGGCGAGGTAGTCGTCGGCTCCGGAATCCAGCCCCCGGACCACATCCTCCGTGGCATCCCGGCTGGTGAGCATCATGATGGGAGTGTTGCGCCCCTCCCGCCGCAGCTCCATGGCCACCTGGAATCCGTTCTTCCGCGGCAGCACGACATCCAGGAGAATCACGTCGTACTCATAGACATGGGCCAGCGTGCCGGCTTCCTCTCCGTCCGACGCCACGTCCACGACGTATCCCTCTTCCTTCAAGCCCTGCTCGATGAACCCGGCGACCTTCCGGTCGTCTTCCACGACGAGGATTTTCATGAGCATCAACTTATCGTTGGCGGATGAACCTGCCTCGAACCATGCGTGAAGAAACCCTTAAACTTTGCGGGCGGGTAGTTCCAGGATGAAGAGCCCGCCTTGCCCCTCCCCGGGAACACAGCGCAGCTCACCCCCCAGCAGCCGTGCGAGCCGGCGGGAGAGCGGTAGACCCAACCCACTTCCTTTGCCATCTTCCGCCTTGGTCTGGTAGATGTCGAAGATGCGGTCCACGTCATCGACCGCCACCCCTGGGCCCTCATCCTCAATCTGGAAGCGAATCTGATCGTCCTGGGCCATCAACCGGACTCGTACCGGGCTCGTCCCCGGTGTGTGCCGGATCGCGTTGACCAGCAGGTTTATCAGGATCTGTTCGACTCGATGCGGATCGGTCTGGCACAGCGGGGCGATGTCCGGGAAGATCGGGACCAGCTTGACCCCCTTCGCGTCCGCCCCGGGAGTGACACGACTGATGGCATGCCGGATGATCCCGGTGCAGTCGATTTCCTGCAGCACCGGTCGCAACCGGTCCTCATCGAGCCGGCTCAGGTCGAGCAGGTCGTTGATCAGGCCGACGGCGTGCTCGGCGGAGTCGAGCACCTCGAATGCGGCATGGGGCACCGTCGCCGGGTCCTTCTTTCTCACCAGCATTTCGGCCCAGCCGTAGACCCCGGCCAGCGCGTTCCGCAGTTCGTGATTGACCATCGCGAAAAACCGCTCACGGGATCGATGCAGCTGCTGCACCTCCTGCAATAGCCGGGCGCTCTCCTCGTGCAGCCGGGCGTTCTCGATCGCTGCTGCCGCGGTGGCCGCGAGCAGCGTGGCGATATGCTCATCCTCATCGCTGAACTCGGTCGCCCCGCGCTTCTCGGTCAGGTAGAGATCGCCCAGGATCCCCCGTTTGCTCACGATCGGGACGCCAAGGAATGAATGCATCGGCGGATGATTGGCGGGAAAGCCGTGGCGCTCCGGGTGCGTCGTCAGGTCGGGGATCCGGACGCTCCGGCCCTTGTGAATGACCAGGCCAAGAATGCCGTGGCCCCGCGGGAGTGGACCGATCCGGGCGCGTGCTTCGGCGGGAATCCCCGAGGTGGTGAACGTCTGGAGGGTCCGTCCGTCCGCCGCCAGCATGCCGACGGCGGCGTAGCGCGCGTCGATAATGTCGGACGCAAGATCTGCGATACGCTGGAGGACGATATCCAGTGAGAGTTCGGTGGTCAGGGTCTGGCCGGCCGCCACCAGCAGTTCGAGAAAGGCATGGAACGTCGGACCGGAGACCGTCGACCAGAGGAGGTCGATCGCAGCCTCGA
>JANOFA010000723.1:0-2173 GCA_031413355.1 Gemmatimonadota bacterium
GACACGTTGTTGAACGACACGGCGGGCCTGAGGCGAAGGCCGGCGGGTGCGGATAGTGGCGCTAGGCGCTAGGCGCGAGGCGGGACTGGTCGCCAGCAAGTGCTTATTTCTCAGGCGCTTACCGATCGCCCGGTAGCGTGCTGTTCACTAGCGCCTCGCGCTTCGCGCCCATCGCCCTGCAGGCCTGTATGTTGCCATTTCAGACCGAGTAACCAGGCCTCGCCCTCGACCCCGGTGCACCGCGCATGACCCAGCTCCTGACGACCACGCGCCAGACGGTGATTCTCGCCGCCGGTAACGGCTCGCGGCTCTCCACCGCCCGTGGTAACCTGCCAAAGCCGCTGGTGCGGGTCGCGGGGCGCGCGCTGATCGAGCATGCGCTGGAGCAGGCCGAAATGGCCGGGGTCGAGGAAGCGATCATCGTCACCGGCAATGCCGCCGACCAGATGCAGGCGCACCTGGCTGGCGTCACCACGCGGCTCAAGCTGACCATCGTCCACAACGCCCGGTATCACGACCCCAACGGTGTCTCGCTGCTGGCCGCCGAGCCGTTCATCACTGGCCGGTTCTTCCTGCAGATGGCCGATCACGTCTTCGCCCATCCGGTGCTCCAGATCCTCGACCGCGACGATGCTGCGAGCGACCCCTCCGCGGTCCGCCTGCTGGTGGATTTCAAGCCGGTCAACCTCGATGAGGACGATGCGACGAAGGTGCGGGTCGCCGATGGCCGCATCACCGCGATCGGCAAGGACATCTATCCCTATGATGCGGTCGACACCGGCTGCTTCCGGCTCGATCCGCGGGTTTTCACCGCGCTGCACGACGTCGCGCGCCACGAGCCGCCCTCCGTCTCGCTTGGTATGCGTCAGTTGATGGCGCGGGGCGAGCTCGCCCCGATCGGCCTCACCGGCGTGCGGTGGACCGACGTCGATACGCCCGAGGACTACGCCAAGGCAGAGCTGCTGCTGGGCGCCGCGCAGCGCCGGCGTGCCAACCGCGAGGTGGCGTCGGCCGTCGTGTAAGGGCGTGTTCGGATGGGACAGCGTCGGGCGGGCTCTTCGGGGCTCGCCCGTTTTCGTTTAAGGCGGTTAGGCGGTTGGGCGGTTGGGCGGTTGGGCGGTTGGGCGGTTGGGCGGTTGGGCGATTGGGCGATCGGGCGATTGGGCGATTGGGCGATCGGGCGATCGGGCGATTGGGCGATTGGGCGTTACTGAATGCTGTACGCCAACGGCCAACGGCTACCCCGCTGGTTCCGGTCCCCCACCGATCAGCCATTGCAGCCCGGTGGTGAGTCCGGAGACCGAGAAGATGATGGCGCACCAGCCCAGTGCGACGAGTGGCACGTCGAGGAGAATGGCGGGCAGGTAGAGGAAGGTGAAGAAGTCCCGTCGTCCGGCCATCTCCACCGTCTCCTTGATCAGCCGGACCGGACCGGCTGGCGTCGACTGAGTCGACGGGGCGGCAGGGCCCTGTGCCTTCTGCCCCCACCAGTGAATGCTGGTGACGCTGCCGCTGCCGCCGCCCCGCGTCACCAGCGCCAGGTACAACGCTACCTGGTAGATCAGGTGCATCACGGTGCCAATGATTGTCAGCCACAGGGCGACGGTCGAGCCTGACTGCCACACCACCCAGCCTGCCACGGCGAAGAACCCCACATTCACCACATCATCCAGCACCTGGTCCAGCCACTCGCCGAGTCGGGAGCGGATGTACTTGAGACGCGAGATCTCGCCGTCACAGCCATCGAGAATGGACTGCAGGTTGACCAGCACGGCGCCGGTCAGCAGCCAGGGCAGGCCGCCCCACGCGACCACCGCGATTCCGGCGAACCCGAAGGCCGCGGCGATCAGCGTCATCTGATTGGGCGTGAGCGCACTGTTCAGCAGCGCGCGGGTGACGCGGAGCGAGATCGGCCGGTTGATATGGCGCGAGATGATTCCGTCGGTTGCCTTGAGCAGCGCCCGGAAGAGCAGGTCTTCGGCGGTCTTCCGGCTGGTCGGATCGGCGGCGACAACGACGAATTCGTCGTTCACGAGCGGCGCCCGCTCGATATCGCCGGCGTATCCCGTGGCGACAAGCCGCCTGGGCAGGAGTCGATGCCAGACGAGACCGATCCGGGCAGTTAGGATTACACCCCCCGGCTGCCCGCCCTCACCCCCTGCCCCCCTCTCCC
>JANOFA010000724.1:0-1761 GCA_031413355.1 Gemmatimonadota bacterium
TAGAGCGCGTTGGCGACGTGGCCCAGGTGCAGGTAGCCGGTGGGGGCGGGAGCGTAGCGGGTCAGGGGCATCGGATCGGTGGAAAGCTGGCGTCCGATGGTCCGCCTGTCGAGGCCGAAGCAGCCGACCTCCGAGGGAGGCCGGCTGGCCCGGTTGCGATCTACCTGAGTTGCAGGGGGCTGGTCCTTCGCTCCCGGCTCAGTTCGTCATCGGCGAGGAGCCGGCCATCGCATTCTTGATGTCCGCATCGATCGCATCGAGCTTGCGGCCGATGTCCAGACGCAGCGTCGCCAGGTCATCACCGACGCGGTCCGCTGCATTGCGCATGTCATCGGCGACCGAGGCACGCTTGATCCTCAGGTCGGCGATCGTCCCATCCAGCTTCGCCTTGGCGTCGGCCGTGGCAGTGCGGGCGAGTACGTCCAGCGAATCCAGCGAGCGGTCCACCGCGTTCACGCGCCGCTCCAGCGCCGCGCGAGCCTCGTCCACCTCAGCCCCGATCTCGGCGCCGGCCCGCATTCCCGCGTCGTCCCGCTTGCAAGCTGTCGTGGCCGCGAGCATCGCGCCGACGACGATCCAGGTATGTGCTCTCATGTTCCCTCCATAGGTGCACCGCCCGGCGGGCGGCGTGAAATCCGGTTGATGATGCGCAGCAGTGCTGCCGCCGGAGCGACCGGGGGCGCCAGAAGGGCGCAGGCGATCACCGTGTTGCTTTGCTCATCCTTCTGTGCCGTGCGGCGGAGGAGGACTCCCCCGGTCGCCGGCGCGCTACGACGCGATCTTCTTCCCGGCAACGAGACCCAGCACGAGCATGACGCCAAAGACGATCAGGAACAGGACGAACAGGGTCTTGGCAATGCCGGCCGAGGCCGAAGCAATGCCGCCGAACCCGAGCAATCCGGCGACCAGCGCCAGAACGAGAAAGATCATGGCCCAACGCAGCATTTGAGTTCCCTTTCACCGAAGTGGTTGACCGTCGCGGCAATGCTGACAGTCTATTCCGTGACCTGCGATTCCGCATTTCCACCGGCGTGCATGGTCGTCGCGGCGCGTTCTCCCCTCATGTGCCGATCACGCCATCCGCGCCCCCGGCGGTCGGACGGGAAGGATTCGATCTCGCGAGTGCGTTCCAGCAGCGGCTGCCACGCCCGCACCAGCAATTCCCGCAGCGCCCGTTGACGATTCACATGTTCCATGTTTGCGGCCTCCCGTGCACACCCGATGATTGTCGCGGCGCGACCAGACGCAAAAGAGGCGCGAGTGCACGGTGACCTGCCCCGTAGCATTCGCGCCTCCAACTCGCAGACCGGTCGTCTGCCCGCCGAGGTGGCCGCGTCCAGCGGCCGTATGTTTGACAAGGGATAGTCTAGCGAACTGCACCGCCGAACGCAATGGACGACTCGATGTTCATGTGCCTGAGGCAGAAGCGTTCAGTCCTGAGTTCGAACACGGTGGCCAGCAGACCCAGCACCGCGGTTACCTTCAGCTCTCCCGGACTACCCGAGGCATGATGCTCCAGGGATTCGGCGTCATCGATGGCGGGCTGGCCACCGAGCTCGAACGGGCCGGCGCGGATCTCTCCGGCGGGCTCTGGTCGGCGCGCCTGCTGGCGGAACAGCCCGACCTGATCCGTCAGGTGCATGCCGCCTACTTCGCGGCCGGGGCGGATATCGCGATCACCGCGAGCTATCAGGCGAGCTACGCCGGCTTCGCTGCGATCGGGCTGGACCGGGAGGAAACCAATCGGCTGCTCCGGCGATC
>JANOFA010000725.1:0-1054 GCA_031413355.1 Gemmatimonadota bacterium
TGATGCGCCGGCTCGATGGCCGTGACGGTGGCGGTCTCATCGGTGACCCGGTCGTGACCGCCTAACAGGGCCGGCGCCGGCGCGACGCTTCCTGGCCGCGGCGCCGTGACCGTGGCTGTGCCGGTCGTCCCCGGGGCGCGACTGCCGACGGTGAGCGGGAACGGTGCAAAGCCACCGAGGAAATAGCGGTACTGCTGGTACTGCACCAGCACGAGCCCCCCCTGCCGCGCAAAGGCGAGCAGCCGCTCATTGGCCCCCGGCAGATCGGGATCGGTCTCCCACGCACGCGGCCCGATCACGATGGCGTCGAACCCCGCCAGCTTCACCCGACCCAGGTCCGCCCCCGTGATCACCTCGACCGGCAGCCCGATGCCGAGCAGTGCCTCCGGCACATGATCCGCCGCCCCGCGGAGGTAGGCCACCCGCCGCAGCTTGGGCAGGACGAGATCGGCCAGGTGAATCGTGGCGGCGGACCGCACCGCCCAGGTGCGCGACCGGACGTGGGGCTGATCCATCTCGCGCAGCCCGACGTCGAAATGCCGCCCACGCGCGTCGGTCACGACCGCGCTGAGCTCGAAGCTCCCTGCACGCATGCCGGCCGGCACCCGGAGGCTGAACTGAAAGGCCCGGCGTTCATCTTCTTTCGTGAACCGGTGGCGTTGCGCCGGTGGCGCCGACCAGCCAGGCGGGAGGACCAGTTCGATCGTGGCGGCAGTCGTGTCCCGCGCACCGTGTGTCACGGTGACGGTGACGGCATGAAGCGCCGTTCCACCCAGGGCCCAGAGCTCGCTGCCCGGCTCCAGGCGCACGTCGAGTCGCGGCACGACGACGATCGGACGACGAAATTCCCCCGAGCCCTGATCGTTGCCACGGAATGCCATCTCCCGCGTCGTCCGTCCCGATCTTTCCCCTTCCCCGACCTGGGCCTCGACGGTCCACCCCGGCTGCTCGAACGGCCGACCCCACGCGGTCCGGTCGTCGGGATCCCACTGATAGAGATCGCCGTTCCGCGGCAGCCGCAGGAAATACGGCGTCGCGTAGTCCATCTCCTCCG
>JANOFA010000726.1:0-3866 GCA_031413355.1 Gemmatimonadota bacterium
GCGTCCGGAGGCCTTGTCCGGTTCCTCCCCGACCGCTCTCCGGCGCCGCAGAGCGTTCCGGCGGGACTCCCGGCCAGGCGCGGCTCGCCGGATCTACGCGCGGCAGGTACATTGGCGGGGGTCAGCAGTCAGCAGTCAGCCGTCAGCCGTCAGCCATCAGCCACCAGCCTACCTCCACCGCCCGAACGAAGCGGAGTCTCTCATGTCGATCAGCTTCACCCTCAACGGCAGGCCCCAGACCGTGGATGTGCCGCCGGAGATGCCGCTCCTCTGGGCCATTCGCGACGTCATCGGTCTCACCGGGACCAAGTACGGCTGCGGCATGGCCCAGTGCGGCGCCTGCACCGTCCACCTCGACGGCCAGGCGGTACGGAGCTGCTCCACCCCGCTCAGCGCCGCCGCCGGCAAGGCGGTGACGACGATCGAAGGCCTGTCCGCCGACGGCAGTCACCCGCTGCAGAAGGCCTGGGTCGCGGAAGAGGTGCCCCAGTGCGGCTACTGCCAGTCGGGCCAGATCATGCAGGCGGCTGCGCTCCTCGCCACGACGCCCCAGCCGACCGACGCCGAGATCGACAGCGCGATGGCGGGCAACATCTGCCGCTGCGGGACCTACAGTCGCATCAAGGCCGCCATTCACCTCGCCGCGAAGGAGGCCTGAGATGACCACTTCATTCTCACGCCGTGAATTCCTCGGCACCGGCGGGCTCGCGCTGGCGGTCACCGCCCTGCCGCTCCGGCGACTCGCCGCGATACCCTCTGACGCCAGCGCCGCGCGGGCCCTCGCGCCCAGCGCCTTTGTCGAGATCACCCCCGACGGTGTGGTCTCGGTGTGGGTGACCAAGTCCGATATGGGGCAGGGGATTCGCACCGCGCTTCCCATGATCCTCGCCGACGAGCTGGAGGCCGACTGGAGCAAGGTCCGTGTCATCCAGGCTGATGCCCACCCGCGCTTTGGCGATATGGGAACCGGCGGCTCGAGCAGCGTGGCCTCGCTATGGGATCCGCTCCGGAAGGCCGGCGCGCAGGCCCGCGAGATGCTCATCGCCGCCGCCGCGGAGCGGTGGGGTGTCGCGCCGTCCGAGTGCCGGGCCCGGAGCAGCGTGGTCGAACACCCGGCGACCGGCGGACGGTTCAGCTACGGCGATCTGGTGAACCGTGCCGCGCTCCTGCCCGTGCCGGAGAACCCGAAGCTCAAGGATGCCTCGGAGTTCCGGCTCATCGGTACCGATCTGCCGGGTGTGGACACGCGGGACAAGGTGACGGGAAAGGCGCAGTATGGCATCGATGTCGTGGTGCCCGGGATGCGGTACGCAGTCATCGCGCGCTGTCCAGTCTTCGGCGGGACGATGCAGGGCCACGATCCAGCCAGGGCGCTGGCTGTGCCAGGCGTCCTCGCCGTGCTCGAGGTACCGAGTGGCGCGGCGGTGATCGCGACCGGCACCTGGGCCGCCATGGAGGGCCGCAAGGCACTCGAGTGCCGCTGGGATGAAGGGCCCGCGGCGCAGCTCGACTCGCACAAGATTTCCCGGCAGCTGCACGGGCGGGCGGCGATGGCCGGCGCCCTGGCGCGGAACGATGGCGACGCGCTTGGCGCGATCGCCGGCGCGGCAAAGTCACTGGAATCAACCTATGAAGCGCCGCTCCTGGCCCACGCGACGATGGAGCCGATGAACTGCGTCGCCGATGCGCGGCCCGACCGCTGTGAAATCTGGGCGCCGCACCAGGCGCCTGACTGGGCCCGGAACGAGGTGGCCGGCGCACTCGGCATGACACCGGAGCAGGTGACGGTGCACACCACGCTGCTCGGCGGCGGGTTCGGCCGGCGCTTCCTCCCCGAAGAGCTGATCGAGGCGGCGCAGGTCTCCCGCCTGGCGGGTGCCCCGGTCAAACTGGTGTTCACCCGCGAAGACGACATGCAGCGGGACTGGTACCGCCCGATGAGCGTGCACCGGATGGCGGGCGGGGTAAACGCCCAGGGCAACGTGACCGGCTGGCTGCACCGCGTGGTGGCGCCTTCGATCAGCAATCAGCGCTGGCCCGGTTCGGTCAAGAACGCGCTGGACCTCGATGCGGTGGATGGTGCGGCGGACCTGCGCTACGACATCCCCAATCTCCGGGTGGAGTACGGGATGGTGACCACGCCGGTGCCGGTGAGCTGGTGGCGCTCGGTCTACGCCTCGCAGACCTGCTTTGCCAACGAGTGCTTCCTCGATGAGCTGGCCGCCGCTGCCGGCCGGGATCCGCTCGTGGTCCGCCAGGAGCTGCTGGCCAAGTCGCCGCGCCACCTTGCGGTCTTGAATCTGGCCGCCGAGAAGGCCGGCTGGGGCAAGGTGCCCGCAGGCCGGGCGCAAGGAATTGCGATCCACCACTTCTTCAGCGACGCAATCGTGGCGGAGGTGGCGGAGGTCTCCATCGAGGCAGGGAAGGTCCGGGTGCACAAGGTCACCTGTGCCGTCGACTGCGGTCTCGCGGTCAACCCGGGAAATGTCCGCTACCAGATCGAGAGTGGCGTCATCTACGGTCTCAGCGCCGCGCTCTATGGCGAGATCACCATCGAGAAGGGGCGGGTCAAGCAGAGCAACTTCCACGACTACCCCGTCCTCCGCATGCCGGACGTGCCAGTGGTCGATGTGCATATCGTGCCGAGTGCCGAGTCGCCCAAGGGCGTCGGCGAGCCGGGGCTGCCGCCGATTGCGCCGGCGGTGGCGAACGCCGTTGCGCGGCTCACCGGCACGCGGGTGCGGAAGCTGCCGATCGTGGTCTAGCGCGTACCGAGCAGGGTGGAGATGAATTTCTCGAAGCGCGCGCGCGATGGCCGGACGCGTGTCCCATTCCGGCCTTGACTCGGCCTTTGCTGTGACCAACTGTCTCGGCAGGGTGGAGGCCGCTACTGATTGCCGGACATTCCATCGGGAGTGATCAGCTCTTCCGAGGCGGCGTCACCCCCTTCCGCCGATCTCCACACTCACAGACAATGACTCGGGAGCCCCGCCATGAAGACGAGGATGATCCACATTCCGCGGATACTCGCAGGGCTCACGATCGCCGTCACTGTTCTGTACCTCGCTGGCTGCGCGACCAGGACGCAGCCCAGGCTTCCGAATATTATCGTCATCATCGCCGACGATTTGGGCTACGCGGATCTTGGCGTCCAGGGAAGCACGGAAATCTCCACGCCCAATATCGACTCGTTGGCCATGGGCGGCATCCGCTTTACCAATGGCTATGTCACCGGCCCGGTGTGCAGTCCCACGAGAGCAGAGCTGTTGACGGGTCGCTACCCGCAGCGGTTCGGGCATGAGTTCAACCTCGAACCGTCTCGGGAGCACAGCAAGTTCGGCCTTCCTCTCAGTCAAACGACAATAGCGGATCATTTGAGGGATGCCGGGTACCGGACTGCGCTGTTTGGCAAGTGGCATCTCGGCACCGGTGATGCTTTTCAGCCCATGGCGCGCGGATTCAACGAATTCTTCGGCTTTCTCGACGGCCAGCATTCATACGTCGACGCCCAAGCCACGGGTCGGAACCCTCTCCTCGATGGCAAGCGAGTCGTGAAGGAAATGACCTACCTCACCGACGAATTCACCGCACGTGCGGTCGACTTCATCGAGCGACAGCAGTCGCGGCCCTTCTTCCTCTATCTGCCGTTCAACGCCGTCCACGGGCCACTGGAGGCGACGGACAAGTATCTGGCGCGAGTCAGCCACATCCCCAACATCGAGCGACGCACCTATGCTGCGATGCTGTCGGCCATGGATGATGGCATCGGAAGAGTAATGGCGGTCTTGCGGGCGGAAGGGCTCGAAGAGCACACTTTGATATTCTTCTTCAACGACAATGGCGGGGTGGGCAGGGGCTTCGGGGAT
>JANOFA010000727.1:0-2499 GCA_031413355.1 Gemmatimonadota bacterium
CTGTTAAAGCAGCGATCATAGTGATCATGTCCATTGTAGTGATATTTGCAACTAAGCCTGCTAATTCAGGAATAGTACCGGCAGTTGATTTTAAAACAGTGTAAATAACAAAGGCCTGGATAATGTTTAGAGGTACAGCTAGAATTCTGGTATACATATTAATAACATTATGCTCCGGACCGACTGACCGATGCTGCTCCCCAAGCTCATTACCACGCTGCGTGTCGGGTACACCAGGCAGCGGTTCGCCGCTGACCTCACCGCCGGCGTCATCGTCGGCATCGTCGCCCTCCCGCTGTCGATCGCCTTCGGGATCGCCAGCGGGGCGACCCCCGAGGCCGGCCTCTTTACCGCGATCATCGGGGGGTTTCTCGTTTCGGCGCTGGGCGGCTCACGGGTGCAGATCGGCGGGCCGACCGGGGCATTCGTCGTCATCGTCGCCGGGGTGATCCAGCAGTACGGGATGGACGGGCTCCTGATCGCCACCATGATGGTGGGCGTGATGCTGGTCGGGCTCGGCCTGGCGAAGCTGGGGGCCGCGATCAAGTTCATCCCGTATCCGGTGACGACGGGATTCACCACCGGGATCGCATTGATCATCTTTTCGAGTCAGGTGAAGGACTTCTTCGGCCTGCGGATGACTGCAGTGCCGGCGGAGTTTGTCGCCAAGTGGGTGGCGTACGCCAATAACGTCACCAGCGTCAATCTGTGGGCCATCGCCGTGGCGGCAGGCTCGCTCGCGATCCTGATCCTGTGGCCCCGGGTCAGCCTCCGCGTCCCGGCGCCCTTCGTCGCGCTGCTCGTCGCCAGCATCGCCACCTCGGTCGGCCACCTGCCGGTGGAGACAATCGGCGACCGCTTCGGCACGATTCACGCCTCCCTGCCATCGCCCCACCTTCCCGCCGTGAGCTGGGATGTGCTCCGGGGACTGGTCGCGCCCGCATTCACCATCGCGCTCCTTGCCGCCATTGAATCGCTGCTTTCCGCCGTGGTGGCGGACGGCATGATCGGTTCCCGGCACCGGTCGAACATGGAGCTGGTGGCGCAGGGTGTCGCGAACATCGCGTCACCACTCTTCGGCGGCATCCCGGTGACGGGCGCGATCGCCCGCACCGCGACGAACGTGAAGAACGGCGGTCGCACTCCCGTTGCCGGCATCACGCACGCGGTCACGCTGCTGCTGATCACCCTGTTCTTCGGTTCCCTGGTCGCCCGCATCCCGATGGCAACCCTGGCGGCGATCCTCGTCGTCGTCAGTTACAACATGAGTGAATGGCGCCGCTTCCGCGGCGAGCTCCGGGCGCCCACTGACGAGAGGCGAGGACGCGCAAGACTGGATCGGTCACAAGGCCCCCTTCGGTGTTTCATACGCGAACCCGATACGTTCGACGCCGCAGCGTTTCAAAAGGTCGACCACTTCGATGACTTTTCCGTATCGCACGCTCTCGTCGGCGCGCAGGTAAACGACCTGCGTGGGTCGTCCGGCCATCAACGCCCTGATCCGGTCCTCCAAAAGGGGCAAACCCACCGGCTGCTCGCCCAAAAACGCCCGTCCTTCGGCGTTGAGGGACACCGTGAGTCGATCTTCCGGCTGATTCTCCACCTGATTCGCGGTGGGCAGAGTAATGTCGATACCTCGGCTCATCATGGGGGCGGTCACCATGAAGACGAGCAACAACACGAGGACCACGTCCACCAACGGGGTCACGTTGATCTCGCCGATGCTCCGCCTCGGTCGCTTCCGCCGGAAGGCGAGATAGCCTGACCCTGTGGCTCGTCCGCCGCCGCCGTCCGTCGAGGAGTTAGCGCTTGCCATTGCTCCTTGGCTTACGTGAAGTTCCGTTCGACCATGCTGATGAACTCCATGGCGAAGTCATCCATCGTGGCCGAGAGGGCCTTCACTCGATCCGAAAAAAAATTGAAGAACAGAGCTGCCGGAATGGCGGCGAATAGTCCGGCGGCGGTGGTGATCAGGGCCTCGGAGATTCCGGGGGCGACGATAGCCAGGTTCGCCGAGCCCTGGCGGCCAATCTCTCCAAAGGCATTCATGATGCCCCAGACCGTTCCGAAAAGACCGATGAACGGCGACACGCTGGCCGTACTGGCCAGAAAACTGAGTCTTTTCTCCAGCCGGGTCTCTTCGATTGACGCCGCGCGCGCCAGCGCTCGGGAAACCGCGTCCAGACTCTTGATCGCGGGCCGGGGGTTGGGGCTGGCCGTCGTGGGCCTGACTTGTTGATTGATCTCCTGATACCCGGCCTGAAACATCCCCACCAGTGGCGAATAGGCAAGCTGATTTGCCACGGCATTGACTTCGGAGAACTTCTGGCTCTTCCTGAAAACGTCAAGGAACCTCTTGGACTCGCGAGTAGCCCTGGAAAGAGTGGTCCACTTGTTCAGGATGATCGCAAAGGAAACGAAAGAGAAAACGAGCAGAAGCAAGAGCACGGCAATCGCGGTTGGGCCCGAGTGTCGGAGAAAACCCAGCGGGCCTCCGCC
>JANOFA010000728.1:0-5775 GCA_031413355.1 Gemmatimonadota bacterium
CGCGTCATCGAGCCGGTGATCGAGCATCAGGGCCCAGCCGAGCAGGGACTGGGCCTGGAGGTCCCCGGGAGCCAACTCGAGCGCCTTGGTGAGTGCTTGCGTGGCCGCCGGATGATCGCCTAACGCGATCAGCGACCACCCTTTCTCAATGAACGTCGAGGCACCCAAGTGGTCGGACTGGATCCGGGGCCGGGCGGCCTCGAGGCGGAGGCCCCCCTCGTCATCCGGCGCGCTGACAGCCTGTTTGTAGCGGTCGACCACGCCTTTGATCCTCTCGCGCGCCAACCCAAGCTCGGTGAGGGCCGCCTCGGTTTGCCGAAAGGCGGCCGCGATCCGTCGCTTCAGCGCCTCGCGATGCTCGGTCGGCACCCCCGCGGCAACCTGCGCCTCGAGCGCCGCGATTTCGGCAAAGAGACCTGGTGGGGCGGGCCCCGGCCTTGGCGTCACAGAACCAAGTCCTCCCGGTGGTAGGACCGAACCGTCACCCGCCCGGTCGTCAGGTCGAACTCGGCGGTTCGTCCATGATCGCCGCCGACCGCCTCGCCGACCACGCGAATTCCGTGGCGGTGGAGGGCCTCGCGCACCGCCACCAGGTTGCGGTCCCCCATCTGAATGGTGCCGGGCGGACTCAGCGACGCGAACATGCTGGCGCCGCCGACGAGCCGGGCCACGATCGCCGGGACGCGGGCGCCCCGACGCTGACGTCGAGAGTGTAGGTTCCGACCAGGCCGGTGAGCGAGAGGTTGGTGAAGGTCGCCGTGCCACTGCCGTTCGTCGCCGCGGTGGTTGTGCCGCCAAGGCTCACACCCGCCGGACTCCCGCTGAGCGCCACGGCAACGGTCACACCGGCGGTGGAGACGGCGTTGCCGCCGGCATCCCGGAGCTGCACCGCGGGCTGCTGCGCCAGCGTGCCCCCGTTCGTCACGAGGGGGGAAGGCTGCGTAGTGAGCGTCACCTGGCTCGCCACCCCGGGGACCAGCGCGATACTGGAGGAGGTCGCCCCGGTGAGGCCGCTGCTGCTGAAGGTGATGGTGTAACTCCCCAGCAGGCCGTTCAGCACCAGGTTGGTGAAGCTGGCCTGGCCACTGGCGTTGGTGGAGAGGGTGCTGGTGCCGGCGAGACTGCCACCGATGGAGGCGGTCGCCGTGACGCTCACCCCCGCCTGACTCACCCCGTTGCCGAAGGCATCGCGGAGCTGCAGCACCGGCTGCTGGACGAGCGCCACGCCATTCGTGGCCGTCGCGGACGGCTGCGTCGTGACCGTGAGCTGGCTGGCAGGAGCGGGCGTACCTGTCGCCGAGAAGGTGACCGGACTGCCCGTCAGCCCGCCCGAGGTCGCCGTGAGAGTGTTCGCGCCAGCGGTGGTACCGAGGGTCCAGCTGCCGACGGTTGCGATGCCGCTCGCATTCGTGGTCGTCGCGGTACCGGTCGCGCTGCCGCCGCCGGTGGCGGCGGCGAATGTCACCGCGATGCCGCTCACGGCGTTGCCGCTCTGGTCGGTGACCAGCACCGAGGGCGCCGTCGTCAATGCCACGCCGACCGTCCCGCTCTGGTTATCACCGGCGTTGACCGCCATCGTGGTGGCGGCGCCGGCCGTAAGGCCGAAGCTGGCGGAGGTCGCCGCCGTGAGCGCCGTCGCGGTGAAGCTCATGGTGTGCGCACCAGCCGCGCCAGTGATGGAGAGTCCGCTGAAGGTGGCGATGCCGCTCGCGTTGGTGCCCGCCGTCGTCGTGCCACCAAGTACGCCACCGCCCGAGGCGATCGCCGCGGTGACCGTCACGCCGCTCTGCGGCACGGCATTGCCGAAGGCATCGCTCACCTGAATGACCGGCTGGGGTGACAGCGCCGCACCGTTGACCGCCGAAGTTCCACCGGGCTGCGTCGTCACCACCAGGCTTGCCGCGGCACCCGCGACCGGCGTCACGCTGAACACCACAGGCGTGAGGCTCGCGGTGGTCACACTGAGGGTATTGAGCGCGCCAGCCACGGCACCCACGGTCCAGCTACCCAGCGTGGCCTGACCGGAGATATCTGTCACCTGCACCGCGCCGGTGAGACTGCCGCCGCCGGCCGTGACCGCAAAGGTCACCGTGGCACCGGCCACCGGGTTTCCGCTCTGGTCGGCGACGGTTACGGCGATCGGGCTGCCGACGACCAGGCCGGCGGTCCCGGACAGCGTCGTTGCACCGACCGCGGTGAGAGTCGCCGGCGCGCCGGCGTTCAGCTGAATGCCACCGGAGAGGAGCGCCGGCAGCCCGGCCGTGCTGAAACTCAAGCTGCGTGCGCCGACTGTCCCCGAGAGGGAGAGGTTGGTGAATGTGGCCACACCGGAGGCATTGGTGCTTGCCGTCGCCGTGCCGCCGAGCGTGCCACCGCCAGTCGCGATGACCGCGGCCACCGCGACACCCGCCTGCGGCACATTGTTGCCGAACTGATCCTTGAGCTGAAGCGAGGGCTGGGTGGAGAAGGCCACTCCGCTCTGCGCGGTGGCCGGGGCGGTCGTGAGGAAGACCAGGTTGGCTGGAGCGCCGGCCGTGGCGGTCGCGGTGATCGCGACCGGCGTCAGGCTGACCACCGTCGCAGTCATCGTGTTGTTCCCGGTCTGGGTCCCGAGGGTCCAGCCGCTGACCCGCGCCACGCCGCCGGCATCGGTAGTATCGGCCGCATCGCCGATGAGGGCGCCTCCGCCCGAGGTCACGGCAAAGGTGACCACGACCCCGGCCATCCCGTTGCCGCGCTGATCCTTGACCGTCACCGCCGGTGCCACGGCGACTGCGGTGCCGACAGTGGCCGACTGCCCGCTGCCCGCACTCACCGCCAGACTCGACGCCACCGGGTCCGAAGGACCGGTCCCGTCGCCTCCGCAGGCGGAGAGGACGGTAAAGGTGGCGAGGAGTGCAAAGCGAGTGGTGTTCCGCATGGGAGGAATCCCCGGGGCGCTGGCGAGTGGGCAAAGGCCACCGAGGGGCCAGGAGGCCACCCGGTGATTCAATGTCTCGGAATACCCCTCTTTATAACAAGTTTTGTGCCCCGGGGGGAAGGAGGAAGGCCCGGCCCGCCTGGCCGGGGTCCCTGATGGCCGGAATCGGAGGCACCTCGGGATATCCTGAGGCTCGCAGGGAGCGAATCGTGGCCAGCTGAAGGCTGGTCACGAGCGGCTCAGTAGGTGAGCGGCGTGAGCACCGGGCCAGAGTCATCCGGCGCGAGGAGCGGACAAAAAAGAAGAGGCGGGCCCGGGTAACCTCTCCCGTCCCGCCTGCAGTGCGCCGCGAAGGAATCGAACCTTCAACCTAGTGATTAAGAGTCACTTGCTCTGCCAATTGAGCTAGCGGCGCTCTGGAAAACTGTCGGCGCCACACCGGGGTGCGGCGCCGTGCCCTGAACCATAGCCCCAACGGGAGTCGAACCCGTCTCTCGACCTTGAAAGGGTCGCGTCCTAACCGATAGACGATGGGGCCGTTGGGGGCCCAACTGACCAGTACCGCTAACGGGATTCGAACCCGTGTACCAGCCTTGAGAGGGCTGTGTCCTAGGCCTCTAGACGATAGCGGCGTGTGCCAGCCGACAGCGATCAGCCGTCAGCCCTCAGCAGTCCGGCATGACCCCCGAACCGCCATCTCCCGGAACCCTGATCACCAACTGACGGCTGAAGGCTGACAGCTGTCGGCTCCTCCACAGGCCCGGCAGGAATCGAACCTGCAACCCCCGGTTTTGGAGACCGGTGCTCTACCAATTGAGCTACGGACCTTCGCGGTGAGTCGGGGCACGGGCGCTGATCGGGAGAAGGTCATCCCGCGTCACGCACGCAAACCCGGCACCCTCCGCCAGGGTGGCTGACGGGGATTGAACCCGCAACCTCCGGTGCCACAGACCGGCGCTCTAACCAATTGAGCTACAACCACCACGACCGCACTGCCCGGGCCTGCCGAGCCGGGGCATTTTACCGACCGGACCCCGCCCGGTCAACCCCAGAAGCGGGACGCAAGGAACGCTGTCGCAGGGTGTTTGGCCACCGGCTCAGCGTCCCAACTGGCCACCGGTACGACGCCGCGCAGCGCATTGGTGACAAACACCGACCTGCCGCGGAGTTCCGGCCGCCCGACCCGCCGCTCGGCGACCGGACCTGTCAGCTCCTCCACCCGCATGCGGGAGACCCCCGGGAGGATGTCGAGCGCCAGGGCCGGGGCACAGAGGGTGTCGCCCTCCCACCAGAAGAGACACCAGATGCTGGCTTCGGCCACCTCACCGGCGGCGGTGAGCAGGAGGGCCTCATCCGGCCGGCCCTGGGCCTGGGCGTTGTCGAACGCGGCCCGTGCGGTGGTCTTGTGCCGGTACCCCGGGTGCACCACCGCGCTGGTTCGGAGCCGGACCGGAGCGACCGAGCCGATGGGGCGCTCGGTAACGGTGACCCCGGCGTGACCGACCTCGAGCCGGTGGGCCCGGTCGGGACCGCCCTCGGGGATCTTGAAGGCGAGTGGAAAGGGGATCCCGAGCGCCTGGCAGCTTGCCACCAGGCGCCGCAGGTGAAGGCCATAGAGCGGTGCCTGTCCGCCGATGACGCGAATGGTCTCGATCAGGGCCGGTGGAGTGCGGGCCATGGCGCTCAGACCGCGACCAGTGGACGGCGGGCGTCAAGCCACGCCTTCACCACGGTCGCGCCGATGATGATGAGTCCGCCGAGCAGCGCCCAGCGGGTGGGCGCCTCGCCGTGAATGGCCCAGGCGAAGAGTGGATTGAGCGCCGGCTCCAGAAAGAGGAGCAGCGACACCTCCAGGGCGGGCACATGCGGGATGGCGCGGGTGAGCAGCGCATACGCCAGCCCGATCTGGAAGACACCCAGATAGATGATCACCGACCAGTCAACCACGCCATGCCCGCCTAACGGGAAGAGACCGGGGAGCGCCAGCAGGAAGGCCAGCAGGTTGCCCACCGCGACCGCCGCCGCGGGCGACGCGCCCCGGGTGCTCATCCAGCGGAGGCCGAGCAGCATCGCGGCATAGGACATCCCCGAGAGCAGCGCGAGCAGGTTGCCCCGGACCGGATCGGGGGCGGTGGCGAAAGTGGCCTGTCGCCCGACAAAGAAGAGCGCCATTCCCACCCCGACTGCGGCCATGAAGGTGAGATCGCGGCGGGTGATGGCCTCCCGCAGAAGCAGGGGGCTGAGGAGCAGGATGTAGAGTGGCGCCGTGGACTGCAAGAAGATGGTGTTGGCTGCGGTGGTCAGCTTGTTGGCGAGCACGAAGAGAATGAGCGTTGCGGCGTAGGCCAGCGCCACCAGCAGCGTCACCCCCACGGTCCCGCGGGGAATCCTCCGCGCGGCCGGCACCAGCAGCCAGACGGCGACCGCCGCAATCCCGGACCGGAGCCCGGCCACCTGCCAGCTGGTGAACTGCGCCGCCTTGATCGCGGCGCCGCCGGTGCTGAACAGGATGGCGACAACCAGGATTTCGAGGCGGGCGCGGTTGCGGAGCAACATGCGAGTGGGGGGTGGAGGCGATAGGCGCTAGGCGCTAGGCGGTAGCCGGAGAGCTGACGGCTGACGGCCAACGGCCAACGGCCAACGGCCCACCAAGATACCCCAACGCCGGCATCCAATGCAGGCCTACTGCATCGGCAGCGGCGCCGCCAGACGCAGATAGACAACCTGATTGCGATCGATCTGCCCGGTCACCGGATTCTTTTTTGCGGTGTATCCGGTTTTCCCGTCGCTGTCGATGCCGAAGTCATCATCATTCACCACGGCGATCGTCCGGGCATCAATCACCGCGAGTCCCT
>JANOFA010000729.1:0-1419 GCA_031413355.1 Gemmatimonadota bacterium
GGCGCCGATTGGGTGGTATTGAGCCATCAGCCATCAGCCGTCAGCCGTCTGAAGGCAGAAGGCTGACGGCTGACGGCTACTTCCCCCGTACCCGCCCGATCACCGCCACCAGCTCGCGCAACTCGAACGGCTTTTCCAGTACGGGCCGGCCGCTCAAGCTGAGAACGGCCGCCGTATCCGGTGAGGCGGTATCGCCGGAGGCGAAGACCAGCCAGGTCAACAGATCTGGCCGAGCCTCACGCAGCCGCTGGTACACTTCACGGCCACTCAGTCCCGGCATCTTGAGGTCGCAGAGGATCAGATCCAGCGCCTGCCCGGAGTCGGCGGCGAGCAGCAGTGCCGTCCCCGCCGATCTGCCCCCAGACTCCGATGACAGACGTCAATCGGGCGTACGCGGCTGTGTTCATTCGGTGGAATCGATGGGAGCTGAGGGAGCCAACCAGAAGATTACCGCCGAACGCCACTTCATGGATATACTTGTCCCTGCACGGGCTGGTGAGCCCCCACACGAGGGTGAATGGGACGATGACGGCCTGGACAGATCTCTTGCGGAACAGCCGGCGGGCGCTCACCGCCGCTATCAGCGCCCCGGCTCTGGCCCTGGCCGGCCGGGAGCACGTAATCATCGAACGCCTGCCACCTTTCGAGTCGCGCGTGCTCGGCGAGACCCGTACCATCGATGTGTTTCTCCCGCGCGACTACCGGACGGCCACCGCGGCCAGCTATCCGGTGCTCTACGCCAATGATGGTCAGGACATGCCGGCCGTCGAGCTGGCGGCCACGCTCGACTCCCTCCAGCGCCTCGGCGCCATGCGCCCGGTGCTCGTCGTCGCCATTCATGCCACGGCGCGGATGCAGGATTATGGGACCGCGGGAGTCGCCAACGCACAGGGACTCGGCGCACGGGCGGAGCTGTACCAGCGATTCCTGCTCGAGGAACTGATGCCGGCCATCGAGCAGCGCTACCGCGTCGCGAGCGGCCCCGCCCAGACCGCCATCATGGGCTGGTCGCTCGGCGCGCTCTCCGCCTTCGACCTGGCCTGGCGCCATGCCGATCGGGTCGGCGCCGTCGGCGCATTCTCCGGCGCGTTCTGGTGGCGCACCAACGATACCGATGCCTCCGCCCGGCAGTCGTCCCGCATCATGCACCAGCGCATTCGGACGACGCGGGGCCGGCCGCCACTCCGCTTCTGGTTCGAGACCGGACTGCAGGACGAGACCGAGGACCGCGATGGCGACGGCGTCATCGACGCCATCCAGGACACCGAGGAGCTCGTCCTCGCGCTCACGACCCATGGCTACAAGCGCGGTCCCGACCTGGTCCACCTCACCGTCACCGGCCGGCACGATCTCCCCACCTGGAAGCGGATGCTGCCGGAATTCCTGCTCTGGGCCTTTCCCCGCTGATCGATGCGCCGC
>JANOFA010000730.1:0-6972 GCA_031413355.1 Gemmatimonadota bacterium
CCGCCGTCGCCCAGAAGGCGGGGGCGGTGGAACTGGGCCTCTTCGGTCGGCACACCTGGTTTGAGTCGGACCTGAACTTCGACGATCGCACCGGCCTCGGCGGGCGGCTGGGCGTGTTCGTGCTGCGCAACCTCGCCCTCGAGGCCGACGCGAGCTACACCCCGACCGTCTCGGCCAATCAGGAGGCCATCAACCACATCCCGGTCCACGCCCGGCTGGTCTACAACCTGCCCGTGGGCCAGCATGCGGCGCTGCTGCTCGGCGCCGGCTACGTCCGCAATCTCTTCCGCGAGGCCTATCGCGAGACCGAGAGCGGCGCGGCCGGCCTGGTCGGCCTGCGGCTCGGCACCGGCGGGGCCTTCTCGATCCGGCTGGAGGGCACCGCCGACTACATCTTGAGCCCCGACAACAACAACGCCCCGACCCAGCTGGCCGGGGTGCAGGTGGGCGACAAGAACTGGCACTTCGGGGCGCAGGCCGGCCTGTCGTTGATGCTGGGGGGGCGCCGCGATGGCGACCGCGACAAGGACGGGGTGAAGGATTCGGTCGATCAGTGCCCCGCCACCCCGATGGGCGAGGCGGTGGACGCCACCGGCTGCTCGCTGCCCAAGGATGCCGACGGCGATGGCGTGACCGACAACCTCGATCGCTGCCCGGGCACGCCGGCCGGTGACCGGGTGGATGCCACGGGGTGTGCGCTGCCGAAGGATGCCGACGGCGACGGCGTGGTCGATGCGAAGGACACGTGCCCCAACACCCCGGCCGGCACGGCGGTGGATGCGACCGGCTGCCCGAAGGACACGGACGGCGACGGCGTGCTCGATGCCAGCGACAAGTGCCCCACCACCCCGGCCGGCACCCCGGTGGATGCCACCGGCTGCCCGAAGGACTCGGATGGCGACGGCGTGACGGATACGCTGGATCGCTGCCCCAACACCCCGGCGGGGACCTCGGTGGACAGCCAGGGCTGCGCGGTGGACCTGGATGGCGATGGCGTGATCAACGCGACGGACAAGTGCCCCACCACGCCGGCGGGGACCAAGGTGGACGCGGTGGGCTGCCCGGCGCTGTTCGGCGGCGGCGCGAGCCTGGTGTTGCAGGGCGTGAACTTCGCCACGGGCAAGGCAACGCTGCTGCCGGAATCGCAGGCGGTGCTGGATGGGGTGGCGGCGTCGCTGGTGGACAACCCGACCGTCACCGTGGAAGTCGGCGGGCACACGGATAACACCGGCCGCCGGGCGTCCAACGTGACGCTGTCGGACGCGCGGGCCAATGCGGTGCGCGACTACCTGATCGCCAAGGGGGTACAGGCGGGCCAGCTGACGGCCAAGGGGTACGGCCCGGATCAGCCGGTGTCGGACAACACGACGGTCGCGGGCCGGGCGGCCAACCGGCGCGTGGAGCTGACCAAGACCAACTGATCCGCAGCGCAGGACCAGGAAACAGCGGAGGCCGGACTCGGGGATGCTCCCGGGGCCGGCTTCCGTATTTTTACCCTGCCCCCGCTCCCGTGGGCCGATTATCTTCGCGCCCTATGCGCTCCCGACCCCTTGCCGCCTGCAGCCTCCTGGTCGCCCTCGCGGCCTGCGGCCACACCGCCGCCACGACTCCCGCATCCGCCGTCTTCGTTCAGCCCGCGGTCGGGGAACGACACCTCCGGAACATCCGGCAATTGACCTTTGGCGGAAACAATGCGGAGTCGTATTTCTCCCGTTCCGGCCGGCAGCTGATCTTCCAGCGTCAGGAGCAGGTCGACGCCGGTTGCGATCAGCAGTACGTCATGAACAGCGACGGGTCGAATGTCCGTCGGGTGTCCAACGGCAAGGGTCGGACGACGTGCGGGTTCTTCTACGCCAACGACCAGCGCATCCTCTACAGCTCCACCTTCCAGCACGACTCGGCCTGTCCCGCGCCGCCGGATCGTTCGAAAGGCTATGTCTGGCCGCTGGGCCACCTCGAGATCCATACCTCTCGCCTCGACGGCTCCGATCCGCGGGCGCTCACCGCGAACGGCGCCTACAACGCGGAGACCACGCTCTCGCCCGACGGCAAACGGCTCATTTTCACCAGCACAATGGACGGCGACATCGAGCTGTACACGATGAACATCGACGGGACCGACCAGCGGCGTCTTACCAACCGGGTGGGATACGACGGCGGCGCCTGGTTCTCGCCAGATGGCACCAGAATCGTGTGGCGCGCCGCCTACCCGGTCACTGCCGCCGATACCGCCGACTACCTGAGTCTGCTGCACCAGCGCCTGGTGCGGCCCTCGAAGGTCGAGGTGTGGGTGGCCGACGCGAACGGTTCCAACCCGCGGCAAATCACCCAGCTCGGGGGCGCGAACTTCGCGCCCGTCTTCACCCCCGACGGCAGGCGCATCATCTTCTCGTCGAATTACGAGAACCCGCGCAGCGGTGCCTTTGATCTCTACCTGATGAATCCCGACGGGACGGGGCTGGAGAAGGTCACCACCGATCCCGACTTCGACTCCTTCCCGATGTTCAGCTACGACGGGAAGCAGCTCGTCTGGGCGTCCAACCGGAATCAGAAGATGCCGGGTGAGACCAACCTGTTCATCGCGGACTGGGTGCCGTGACCGCACCGACGTCCCCAAACCGCTGGCGCGAGTGGGCCAGGAGCCTGGGCGGCGCGTTCGTCGTCTGGCTGCTGGTGCGCACCTTCCTGGTGCAGGCGTTCCATATCCCGTCGGAGAGCATGGAAGGCACGTTTCTCATCGGGGACGTGCTGTTTGTCGCCCGGCCGCTGTACGGGGCGGAAGTCCCCTTCATCGGCAGGCATCTCCCGGCAATCCGTGAGCCGCGCCACGGCGACATCGTGGTGTTTCACTCGGTGGAGACCAAGGGCCTCGAGGTGGTCAAGCGGGTCATCGGGCTGCCGGGCGATACGCTTCAGATGCGGCAGGGGACTGTGCTGCGCGACGGGCTGCCGCTCGTTGAGCCGTATGCCAGCTATGCTCGTGCGGGCGAATTCGATCCGCCGGAATCCCGCGTCCTGATCCGGACCTGGCAGTCGCCACGGCTCGTCGGTGCCGTGCCCGCCGCGTACGAGCCCGACCGGAACAACTGGGGTCCGATCGTCGTGCCGCCGGATTCGCTCTTTGTCATGGGCGACAATCGTGATCATTCGTGGGACGGCCGCTTCTGGGGTTTCCTGCCACGCGGCAATGTGACGGGCAGCCCGCTGGTGATCTATTACAGCTTCGATCCCTCCAGCTGGCGTCCGTTGCCGCTGATCACCGCGGTGCGCTGGGACCGCCTCTTCTCGGTTCCCCGCTGAGCCGGCCCGCGCGCGACTGTTCGCTCCGCCCTGCAGCGTGGCGTCGCTCGCCGGGATCGTTCCGCCCATGACCGCCGCGCCGGTGAGTGAGCCGCCCTTCCGCCAGACCCTGTGGGAATGGAGCAAGTCGCTGCTCGTGGCAGTAGTCGTCTGGCTGCTGCTCCGCACCTTCCTGATCGAAGCCTTCCGCATTCCCTCCGGCAGCATGGAGAACACCCTGCTGGTCGGCGACTTCCTTTTTGTCAACAAGGCGATCTACGGCGCCGAGATTCCGTTCATCCATGTGCATCTCCCCACCTTTCGCGAGCCGGTGCGGGGCGACGTGCTGGTGTTCGATTCGGTGGAGGAAAAAGGGCTCAAGGTGGTGAAGCGACTCATCGGCGTGTCCGGTGATACGCTCGCCATGCGCGGGGGCATGCTGTACCGCAACGGCCAGCCGGTCGATGAGCCGTACGTGCAGCACGACAACATCGCCAAGTCGGAGAGCCCCGACTTCCGTGAAAAGATGCGGCGCTGGCAGGTGCGTCACCTCGCCGCCGGCGACACGACAACCTATGCGCCGGATCTGCAGGACTGGGGGCCGATCATCGTCCCGCCCGATTCGCTGTTCATGATGGGCGACAATCGCGACCTGTCCTACGACGGCCGGTACTGGGGCTTTCTCCCGCGCCTGAACGTGCGGGGTACGCCGTTGCTGATTTACTACAGCTTCGATCCCTCCAGCTGGAAGGTCCTGCCGATGTTCTCCGCCATTCGATTCAACCGGATCTTTTCCCACCCGCACTGACCCGCCCGCGCTAGTCGTCGCGGCGCCGGTTTCCCACGATGACCGAGACACCCGCCATCGCCCCCACGCCGCTCGCCAGGTAGAAGGCCGCGCGCGCCCCCGCCTGGGTGGCAATGCCGCCCGCAACCAGGGGCCCCACGAACCGCGCAATTGCTCCCACGCTCTGCAGCATGCCGAGCGCTCGCCCCTGTTCCGCCGCCGGTGCGCGATGGCTCACCATCGATGCCGCACTCGGCCCGATCAGCGCGGTGCCAGTGGCGATCAGCGGCAGCGCCAGATACAGCAGCCGGAGGCCGCCACCAGCGGATCCCATCGCGAATGCCCCGGGCAGCAGGCCCAGGCCGAGCGCAAGCAGGCCGCTGCCCCAGATAATGAGCGCCCGCTCGCCGAAACGCGGTACCAGGCGCCCGATCAACCCGCCCTGCACCACCGCGCTCACCACGCCCAGCAGCACGAAGAGGTACGCCGCATGGTGCCGGTCGAGGCCCAGCGACCGCTCGACCTCGAGCGGGAAGATGACGTACACCACGGTGAAGGCGAGGGTCGAACAGGCCGTCGCCGCGAAGGCGAGGCTGAATCGGGACCAGTGGACCGGCACCGGGGCGGGGCCGTCTGTCGCAATGCGGGCAGGTTCCGGAAGCCAGCGCCATGCCAGCAGGAAGTTGATCGCCGTCAGCCCCGAGGCGATGAGGCCCGGTGCCGCGTTGCCCCATCGGCTGGCGATGCCGCCGAGCGCGGGGCCAACCACGAAGCCCAACCCGAACGCGGCGCCGATCAGGCCGAGGGCCCGCGCGCGCCGCCCCGCCGTCGTGGTGTCCACGAGGTAGGCTTGGGCGACGTTGACCGTCGCCCCCATTCCACCGGCCACCATGCGCGAGAGCAGCAGCAGCCAGAAGTTGCTGGCCAGGGCAAAGAGCAGGTAGGACAGCGCGCTCCCGGCCAGGCCCACGAGGATCACCGGCCGACGGCCGATCCGGTCCGACAGCCGCCCCCACCAGTGCGCCAGCAGATACTGCATCAGGGAAAAGCTGGCGACCAGAACTCCGATGCCGGCGTCGCTGACGTGAAAGGAGGCGGCGTAGCTGGGCAGCAACGGCAGTACGATCCCGAAGCCGATCAGATCGATGAAGACAGTGAGGAAGATCAGCAGGGTGGGGGAAAACATGCTGGAAGCTACTTGTGCCGCGGCTCCTCCGGAGTGGTCACGGACGACCGCAGGAGGTAGGATGCCGTCCGGCCGCAGGCCTCACAGGTCAGGGTGACGCGGCTGGAGGGCTGTTCGTGGCGCTTGGGCTCACGATCGATGGCGGAGGCACTGCAGGACGGGCAAACGAGCGGCTTGTGGTCGCGGTCGGCCGCGATCAGGTTCAGGGCTTCAGCTGGTCGATATTCCTTGATTCCCCTGCGTCCCACTGGTCGCCTTTCCGGCGGGCAGCATCGGCGCGGGCGCGCCGACCCAGCCTCTTGTCCAATGTATCTGCCGCCGGGAGGGGGCGCAAACGGGGCGGGCCCCCCTCGTGCACCCAGCACGGCCCGGTGTTCGGCCGGGTCCGCCCTCTTCCCGCCCCCCCGGCAGACCGGTACATTGGATTTGTCCCTACCCCCTCAGGCAATCGCATGAATGTCCGATTCCGGATGCCGCTACTGGCGGTCGTCAGCGCACTGACTGTCATCGGGTGTGCGGGTCCGCCACCGGCCCCCCCGGCCCCCAGCGCGGCCGATCTCCCCGCCCTGGAAGCGGCCCAGCAGCAGACCCCGAGGGATGCCGCGCTCATCACCCGCCTCGGTATCGCCTACTACGATGCCAAGCGGTTCGACCGCTCCCGCGACGTGTTGCAGAGTGCCCTGGCCCTGAACAGCAGGAACTACTCGGCACTGGTCTATCTCGGGTTGGCCCACGAAGAGCTGGGTAGTCTCGATTCTGCCCGCACGGCGTACACCGCCGCCGGGGCCCTCGCGGGGGGCACGGTGCAGCAGGGCGAGATCGCCGACCGACTCGCCCTCCTGACCCGCAAGGAGCTGCGCCAGGCCGCACGCGCGGCCATCGCGCAGGAATCGACCCTCTCCGCGCAGCCGCCCACCGAGAACTCCGTCGCCGTCTTCCCCTTCAGCTACGTGGGGCAGAACGAGGATCTCCGGCCGGTTGGGCGCGGCCTCACCCACCTCATGATCACCGACCTGTCCAAGCTGAGCCGGTTGAAACTGCTCGAGCGGGAGCAGGTGCAGTTGCTGGTCGACGAGCTGGCGCTGAATGACGCAGGCCGGGTGGACCCGCGCACCGGGGCGCGCTCCGGGCGCATCCTCCGCGCCGAGCGGGTGGTGCAGGGCTCGGTGCAGGATGTGCCCGGGAAGACGGATATCCGTCTCGACGCAGCGATCGTCAACGCGAGCGATGCGAAAGTCGTCGCCTCTGGCACCGGCAGCGACCCTCTCGCCCAGCTCTTTGCCTTGCAGAAGCAGGTCCTCTTCCGCCTGGTCGACCAGCTCGGCATCACCCTGACGCCGGCGGAACGACGCGCGCTCAGCGAGCGGCCGACCGCAGACCTGCAGGCGTTCCTGGCGTTCAGCCGCGGGCTCGAGGCGGAGGACCGGGGTGACTACCAGGCGGCGGAGGCCAACTACTCGGCGGCGGTGGCCCGCGATCCCAACTTCCGGGCGGCGAAGGACCGTCGGGCGGCGAACAGTCGGCTGTCCCTTGCGGTGCAGCTTTCGCCTCAGGTGCTCGCCGGGCTTGGCGGCCGCGACCTTGGCCCACGTGGAGCGCCC
This sequence comes from Gemmatimonadota bacterium, assembly GCA_031413355.1. Classification (GTDB taxonomy): domain Bacteria; phylum Gemmatimonadota; class Gemmatimonadetes; order Gemmatimonadales; family GWC2-71-9; genus JADJOM01. The sequence goes on from JANOFA010000730.1 coordinate 6,854, forward strand.
GTTGAGGGGGGCACCCCGCTGCCGTCCAGTCACGGTACCGTGCTGCGCACCGGCGTGCTCTATACCAGTCCGAGCACTGGTGGCACGCTGACCACCCGATTCGGCGGCGGTGGCACCGG
>JANOFA010000731.1:0-1279 GCA_031413355.1 Gemmatimonadota bacterium
CCGCTGTCGCCGTCCTGCACGACGTGCACGAGGCGTTCCTCGTCGCCCTGGTCACAGTCGTTGTCGCCGGTGAAAAGGTCGCCGTATTCGTTGAAGGCGAGCGACTGGGCTCCCGCGCGGCAAAGAACCACTCGCGGCAGAGGATCCGGTCCTTTTCCTGCTGGAAGTGTCCGGCGGAGAGTAGGCGTCGCGGGGGAGGGTGGGTTCCATGGGCATGCCGCGAATCTACGGTGCCACGGCCACGAGCGACAGGCGACTGACTCAGTCCCGGTGGAGCGCGCGCGCCACCGCCTCCGCGAGCGTCCGTGTAAGGAACGGCTTTCCCACCAGTTCCCGGACGCCCACCCGCCTCAGCTCCGCGGGATCGAGCGCGCCGGCGTAGCCCGACGTCAGCAGGATCGGGAGGTCGGGACGGCGCTCGAGCAGGCGGCTGGCCAGGTCGAGCCCCGTCATCTGGGGCATGGTGAGGTCGGAGAGGACCAGGTCGAAGTCGTCGGGGCGCTTGAGGAAGTCCGCGAGCGCGTCTGTGGGATGGGTATGCACGGTGACGCGATACCCCAGTCGTTCCAGCAGCCGGGTCGCGATCCGTACCAGCGACGGCTCGTCGTCCACCACGAGAATGTGTTCCCCGCTGCCGCGCCGCATCGACGTGTCCTCGCTCGCGGCCGGGGCGGAGCGACCCTCGACGGCGGGAAAGAAGACCTGGAAAGCGGTTCCCACTCCTGGCTCGCTGGTCGCCGTGATACTGCCCTCGTGACTCTGCACGATTCCATGCACCACGGCCAGGCCAAGCCCGGTGCCCTCGCCCGGTCCCTTGGTGGTGAAGAACGGATCGAAGCTGCGCTCGAGGGTCAGCCGGTCCATGCCATGGCCGGTGTCGCGCACGACCAGCCGCATGTAGAGGCCGGGCAGGAGGCCCGGGTGGTGCTGCGCCCGCTGCGCGTCCAACCGCACCGGCTGGTAGCTCACATCCAGCACGCCACCATGTTCCTGCATCGCGTGCGCGGCGTTGGTACAGAGGTTGAGCACGACCTGGTGCATCTGGGTGGCGTCCGCCAGCACCAGCTGGTCCTCCGTGGTCACCGTGGTGCGGATCTCGATGGTGCTTGGGAGCGTGGCCCGGAGCAGCTTGAGCACCTCGCGGATGACCGGCTCGACGGCGATCAGCCGCCGCTCCTGTTCCCGCAGCCGGCTGAAGGTCAGGATCTGCTGCACCAGATCCCGCGCGCGGCGGGAGGCGACCAGGATGCCCTCGGCACCTTCGCGTCGTTCCTGGTTC
>JANOFA010000732.1:0-5942 GCA_031413355.1 Gemmatimonadota bacterium
TAATGCGGGCAATCCGGTGAGCGGCGTCGACGTGAGCTTCGCGGCGGCGACGGGCGGCGGCGGTGTGACGGGCGGCAGTGCGACGACTGACGTGAATGGCATCGCGACCGTGGGCAGCTGGACGCTGGGGACTCTGGCCGGCGCCAACACGCTGACGGCAGCGTCAGGCAGCCTGAGCGGCAGTCCGGTAACCTTCACCGCCACGGGGCTGGCCGACATCGCCCATCACCTGGACTTCACCGTCGAGCCGAGCAGGACCAAGCAGGACAAGCACATCACGCCGGCGGTGGAGGTCTCCGTCGTGGATCAGTTCGGCAACCTCGTCACCAGTGCGACTGACGCCATCACGCTGACGATCGCGGTCGACGGATCGGGCGGTGGTGCGACGCTGGGTGGGACCACGACGGTGAGTGCCACGGGCGGCGTAGCCGTCTTCACCAATCTGGATATCGACCAGAATGGAAACGGCTATCAGTTGAACGCCGCCGCCGCCGGGCTCATCGACGGCCTCAGCGCGTTATTCGATATCACCTGAGCTCTCGAGCCTGCTAAGCCGCTACGGGTTAGTGGCTTAGCCGGACTTCGCGCCGGGTTGCGTCCCCTGAATCGGGTGTTTAAGTTCTGCCGCTCGCCCTGATGGTGAAACTGGTAGACACGCTATCTTGAGGGGGTAGTGCCGCAAGGCGTCGCGGTTCGAATCCGCGTCAGGGCATCCGCGGTGCTCCTCACACCGCATGAAGTTCGGCCGTACGCCACTGTAGCTCAGCGGTAGAGCTCTCGATTCGTAATCGAGCGGTCGTCGGTTCAATTCCGACCAGTGGCTCTCCTCGCACGGCGGCAGGACTACACCACCAGTGTCTGGCTCCCGCCCCACGGCGGGGGCCATATTGTTGTGCCCCGCGCCTTCCCCTTCTGCTCGTCGCAACCGACCGGCCCTGTGCGCGGAGCGGCGGCCGCGACCGAGATGAATACGGTTCGGTGGCGGCGGCGTAGTCTTGCCGGAGGGCACAGAACCTCCGGGAACCGCCCCGACTCGCCTGACGTTTACTACGGTCCAGGATCTGTCCCGCCCCACGGAGCATGGCATGTCCGCACTCACCACGATCGTCCGCCGTTTTGCCTATCCGGCCCAGGCGCCCTTCGTCTCGCTCACGCTGTACTACGTCTGCCTCGCGGCGGTCAGCGCGCTGCTCCTCTGGCTGATCCCGGACCTGCGCCAGGCGTTCACCGGCGCCCGGCTTGCGGATCTCGCCGGCCAGAGCTTGACCTTCTCAACTGACCCGGGCAGCATGGTCGCCGAGCCGGGTGAATGGCTCTCCTGGCGCTTTGCCCTGCTGCTCGGCGTCGCGATGATCGGCGCCTTCCTTCTCATGGTGCCGGCCTCCTGGGTCTACATGGCGACACGGCGGCACAAGGGCTTCGACCAGGGCGTGGTGCAGACGATGGTGATTCTCGCCCTCTCGGTCGCCGGGGTGGTGGTGATTACCCGGAACAGCATCGCCCTCGCCTTCAGCCTGGCGGGCATCGTCGGGGCGGTCCGGTTCCGCAATACGCTCAATGACACGCGCGACACCCTTTACGTCTTTCTCGCGATCGGTGTCGGTCTGGCGGCCGGCGTGGAGGCGCTGACCGCGGCGGCGGTGCTGAGTCTCGTCTTCAATTACATCACCCTGGCCATCTGGCGGACCGACTACGGCATGTGCGAGCTGGGCCGCAACTCGGGCTACCTGCTGCTGAATGGACCACGTGCATCCATGATCCCCGCAACGACCAGCGGTGGCGTGGCCCCAGAGAAAGAGCGAGACGGGAAGCAGAAGGGCACCGCCGAGAAGAAGCCCTACAATTCCGTGCTGGTGGTCCGGGCCAAGCAGGCCGCCCCCGGCCGCCAGGTTATCGAGCCGTTCCTCACGCGTGAGACCAAGCGCTGGGAGCTGGCACAGGTCGAGACTAACGCCATGGGCGGCGAATCGGTGCTCAAGTACCGGCTGCGGCTCGGGAAGAACGCCGACCTGCCCGCCATGGAGGATGCGCTGCTGGCGCTGGGCGGATCGGTCATCGGCGCCAAGATCCAGTAGTGCTCCGCCACGCGCCGGTCCTGCTCCTGCTGTTTGTCACCAGCGGCGGCCACGAACAGGAGCCGGGGCTTTTCGATCGATGCCGGTATGCCGGGACACCCGATAGTCGAGTGGCGCTTCCGGCGGTCCTCCGGGAGGCCTCCGGCCTCGCGGTGACGAACGACGGTCGCCTCTTCGGTCATGACGACGAACAGGGAGTCATCTTCGCATTGGACCCGGGCACCGGGTCGATTCGCCAGCGCTGGAGCTTCAACCAAGGCGTGCGCGAGGATTTCGAAGGCATCGCCGTGGCTGAACAGCTGGTGCTGGTGCTGAGCAGTGCGGGGCGCCTCTACGAGATGCCGCTGCCCACAGCAGCCGGTGTGCTCCTCGCGCGGCGGATCGAAACCGGACTCGAATCCGCCTGCGAGTTCGAGGGACTGGCCTGGGACGCCGCCAACCGCGTGTTGTTGTTCCCCTGCAAGGTGATTCATCACAACGACGACAAGTCTGGCCTGGTCGTCTTCCGCTGGGACATGGCTCGCCGAAGACTGGCCGCGCCGGCGCGGCTCGTGGTCCCGCGTGGTGCGCTCCGGAGGGCGACCGGGCTGGAAGCGTTCGCGGCTTCCTCGATCGAGGTCGATCCCCGCTCGGGTCACTACGTCGTGCTCTCCGCCCGGAACCATGCCGTGGTCGAGCTTGCCGCAAACGGGACCGTTGTCGGGCTCAAGCGACTCAGCCGCAAGCTCCACCCCCAGGCGGAGGGGCTGACGCTGAGCGCCGAGGGGGATCTGCTGATCAGCGACGAAGGCGGGAAGGGGCCAGGCACGCTTGCCCGGTACCGGTGCCACCGGTGAAGCAACGATTGCTGGCGGGACTCCCGCTCCTGCTGCTGGGTTGCGGTGGTCAGGTCGTGCCACAGGCGTCGGTCTCCCTGTCGCCCAGCGAGCCGGCCATTGCTTCGATCTACCTGATCGGCGATGCCGGTGCCCCTGCCGCCGGCGGCGAACCGGTGCTCATTGCGCTCCGCCAGCTGCTCGATGCCGGCCCGGATTCGGCGCTGGTGGTCTTTCTCGGCGACAACATCTACCCGCGCGGCCTGCCAGACAGCCTCGATCGCAGCTTCCCCGAGGCGGCACGCCGACTCCGTGACCAGCTCGCCGTCGGCGGCGACCGGCCGGAGCGCCTGATCTTCGTGCCGGGCAATCATGACTGGGACAAGTCCGGCCCGGACGGCTGGAACAGGATTAGGCGTCAGGGAGCATGGCTCGCCCATGAAAGCGGGGGGCGAGCCCGGCTGCTGCCGGCGGATGTCTGCCCCGGCCCCGCGACGGTGGATGCCGCCGGCGGCATACGCCTCATCCTGCTCGACACGGTGTGGTGGCTGTTCGGCCACGAGCGGCCGGGCATGACGAGCGGCTGTCCCACCCGCACGCCGGCCGAGGTGACGGCAGCGCTGGCGACGGCGATCGACGGTCACCGGGCGATCATCGCGGCGCATCATCCGCTCGCCACCGGCGGTGAACACGGCGGCTATTTCACCGTGCTGGATCACCTTTTTCCCTTGCGTGCCATCCATCCTGCGCTGTTCCTTCCGCTCCCCCTGTTGGGCTCGGCGTATCCGATCGCCCGCGGGGCCGGGATCAGCGATGAGGATTTGAGTGGCGGCCGCAACCGGGCCATGCGGGCGGCGCTGGATTCGGTCTTTGCCTGTCATCCGCCGCTGCTGTACGCAAGCGGGCACGAACACTCGCTGCAGCTGATCGACCGTGGCCGACCACCACTGCTCGCGGTGAGCGGGACGGGGATCTTCGGTCATACCGGCTTCGTGACGGGAATCCTGGGGACCCGCCTGGCGTTGTCACAGGCGGGTTTCATGCGTCTGGACCGGCTGGCGGGGGGGCATCTCCGGCTTGGCGTCCACACGGTGACGGAAGATGGGCAGTCACACGAAGTCCACTCGGAATTGCTGCCGGAACAGCAGGAACTGGGAGCCGCACCATGCGACAGCGCGACCTGAAACTCATTCTCTTTTCCCTGCTGCTCGTCTCGGGTCGGCTCCCGGCGCAGGAGCCGGGGCCCGCCACCGTCGAGGTGATTCCGGGAGCGCGGTACGCGGCGAGTGGACTGCATCGCTTCTTCTTCGGGGCGCACTACCGCCAGCTGTGGACCACGCCGGTCCAGGCAGAACGGCTTGACCTGGCGACGTTCGCCGGCGGCCTCCGCGCCACCGAGCGCGGCGGCGGGCAGCAGACGCGCTCGCTGCGGTTCCATGCGGCGGATGGCCGGGAGTTCGCGTTCCGCTCGGTTGACAAGGATCCCACTGCCGTCATCCCGCCCGAGCTGCGTGGTACGGTCGCCAGTTCGATTGTGCAGGACCAGATCAGCTCATCCCATCCAGCGGGTGCGCTGGTTGTGCCGCCGCTGCTCGAGGCCGCCGGTGTGCCGCATACCGAGCCGCGGTACGTGGTGCTGCCGGACGATGCGCGGCTGGGGGAGTTCCGCGCCGAATTCGCCGGCCAGTTTGGACTGTTCGAGGAACGCCCCTCCGCGGACACCGACGGCACGATCGTGCCCGGCGCACTGCGGGTGATTTCCAGCGATGTGCTCATCGAGCGGGTCGAGCAGAGTCCGGACGACCAGGTGGACATGCATGCCCTCGCCACGGCGCGTCTCATGGATGTGTTCCTCGGCGACTGGGACCGCCACCGGGATCAGTGGCGCTGGGCGACGTTCGATTCCGCACGGCCACGGCACTGGGTCGCCATCCCGCGCGACAGGGACCAGGCCTTCGTCCGGTTCGACGGGCTGCTGCTGGCCATCGCGCGCGGACCGGCGCCGCAACTGGTGAATTTCGGGCCGAAGTACCCCGCGATGGACGGCCTCACCTGGAACGGCCGGGAGCTGGACCGCCGCTTTCTTGTCGGGCTGGAGCGATCGGCGTGGGATTCGATCGCGCTTGTCCTGCAGCGGGTGCTCACCGACTCGGTGATCGACGCGGCGGTTCGTCGGCTGCCGCCGTCCTATGCTCCGCTCGACAGCGCGCGCCTGGCCCATGGCCTCCGCGGCCGGCGCGACCGGCTGCCCCAGGCGGCGAGAGCGTTCTACCGGCTGCTGGCCGGCGAGGTAGACATTCACGCCACCGACAAGAGCGATGTGGCGCGCGCCGAAGCCGCGGGACGGCACTCGGTCCGGGTGACGATTGCCCGCCATGATGATTCCACGCCATGGTTTGACCGGACCTTCCACGCCGTCGAGACTCGCGAGATCCGGATCTACCTCCACGGCGGCGCGGATCAGGCGCTCGCAACCGGACCGTCGCTCGGAGGAATCGCGGTCCGGTTCATCGGCGGCGGCGGAGCGGACCAGTTCGCCGACTCGGTGGAGCGGGGTGGGGCGCGGTTCTACGACGCCGATTCGACCACGGTCGCCGGCCGTGGCGTGAGCCTGGATGATCGGGCCTACAACACCGGACCGAAGCGCTCTGCCACCGCGCTCCCGCCGCGGGACTGGGGTAGCCGTACGCTGCCGATCATCTGGGCCAGCGCCGGCCCCGATGTCGGACTGCTGGTGGGTGGTGGACTGATGTGGACCGACTACGGCTTCCGGCAACAGCCGTTCGCCTCGCAACACACGCTGCGGGCCGCCTACGCCACCGGTGCCCAGACGGCAAAGGCCGAGTACCTCGGCGCATTTCACGGCGAAGGCCGGCGCACCTACGCCACCGCGCGCCTGCTGGCCAGTGGCATCGAGACCATCCGCTTTCACGGTTTCGGCAACGAGACCGTGATCAGCAACTCGTCGACCTTCTACCGGGTGCGGCAACTCGAATTGCGCTTCGAGCCGTCGCTCGTCGTCCCGCTCTCCTCCCGCACCACCTTGGCCGCC
>JANOFA010000733.1:0-7868 GCA_031413355.1 Gemmatimonadota bacterium
GACCAACGACTACGACCTGATTTCGGCGATCCGAACTCGCGCGGTCATCCAGGCAGACCGGGCCGACCAGCGAGTGAGCAGCGGGATCCTCCTGACCAGATCTTATGAGTGGTTCGTCTCGCCGCGGAACCTGATCTACGAGCGCAACGCCATCGGTCCCTGATCGACACCGCGCCTCCCTCCCCCCACCTCCCTCCATCGCTCCACCGACGTGCCCGGTCCATTCGGAAGGGGCCCGGCGATTCCAGCGTGCTGGCGCCCCTCTTCCGGCAACGCGACGCCCTCGAGGCCATCATCATGCACCATTCGGCCAGGCTGGACGGCTTCGCCGTTCCGGTGATGGTCGCACGGGGCGGGCCGCCGCACGCTTCAATGCGATTCGGGGTTGAGCCGACCGCCGGCGACCGGGCACCAGAGTCCGGGATGCCTGCCGTGTGGAGTGCATGCGGGATGGGCATCGGGAACGACACCCTCGCGCCACCCGGCTCAACCGGCCTGAACGACCGAGGCACCCCGGCCTGATGGTCGGAGTGCCCCGGTCCTGCTGTCATTGCGCCCGAATCAGGCCAGGCGCCTCACCTGCGAACGATCAGGCCGAGTTTGCCGCAAACCAGGCCACGACGTCGAATCCAACCGGGTCAATCTCGTAGTAGCGATTCTTGACATAGTGCCCGGTCGTCGGGAAGTACGGCGGAGGGTTGATCCCGTCGCACCGGTCGTAGGTCCATTGCGGGTTCCACCCGGTGCCGCTGCTCGCCATGCGCGAACCGTTGATTCCCTGAATCGCCGCGCCGGTCATGTTGAAGCAGCCACGTCCAATCGGGCTGCCCACGCATACTTCCGAATTAGTGCTGCCGGTGGTCACGTTTTCGGTCTGGATCGAGTTGAGGGTCAGGACCGCCGCATGGAGCGACTCGTTGGCGGAATCGTCGTATCCGGTGCGGAAGATGTTGTTCACCCTGAACGGCGCATTGACATTGTTGTCCTCCAGCATGAAGAACTGCGGCGTCAACAGCCCGAAGATGTCCGCGCTGCAGTCGATGCTGCTGCCCGGCGCCGTCACATAGGTGACATCGTCCGCCAGCATGATGTTCCCGCTGGCTGCGACGGTCACCTGCCCACGGAGCTGGCCGCTCACTGCCACGCTGCCGTTGACGTAGATCACGCCCTTGAAATTGACATTGAACATGGAGCGGGTCACCGGCCACATGTAGGTGGCCTGGGTCGCGCCGACCAGGGTGCCGTTGGGCAGCCTTCCGGCGGCGATGGCGCCCGGTGCCGCGCCCCCGCCGTAACCGGGCCAGAGCAGCCACGATCCGAGCGTTCCCAGCGTCCCGGTGATTGGCGTCGCCGCTACGAAGGTGCCACCAGGGTTCATGCGTGGGTCGCCCCCGAGGTAACACTGCCTGGTGGCCGCGTTCAGCAGCGTCTGCGCCGCTGCCAGCGCGGCACCGGTGGGGTTGGTGGCCTGGGCAGACACCCACGCTCCCGCGGCCCCCGAACCGCAGTTGGGCGACTGCGCGTTCGGGTCACTGGCAGAGGCGGTGTTCCACCGCCGCGCCGACACGTAGGCCCGCTGTGCCGCCGTCGGTGTGGCCCCGGTCGCCTGGTAGACCATCATGAAGCCTTCGTTGGCATCGGTGAAATCGCCATCGAGATTGATGTCGACCGGCACGAACTCGATCCGGGTGCTTGGATCGAAGACCGTCGTCCCCACAGCGCCGCCGGTGATCGTCGTGTTGCCCAGCGCGGCGTAGGTCGACAGGCTCGCCAGACTGGCCGGTGTCGGCATCGGAATGACCGCCTGGTTCTCCTTGAACCCCTGCCTGAAGGTGCCGTTGGCCGTGGTGCTGATGGTCGCGGCGGTTGTGACCGGCCCCCAGAAGGTCGGAGCAGTGGAGGTATTGGGCCCGACGTAAAGCGTGCCATTGGTGTGCAGCGGCCCGAACACCTGGATCCCGTTCGCGAACCGCACGCTCGAGGTGGTCTGGTCATCGAAGCGGGCGAACTTGGCGAACGACTCCTGATTCAGCTCGGCCCGCCGGATCACCACGGCGCCGCGCGCATCCTGGATCACCGACAGAACGCTGGCGAACACGCCGAACTGACCGGTCGTGGTCCCGGTGCGCCCGGCGTAGACCGACCGGGTGAAGCCCGGGATGACGCTTCCGGCGGCATCCAGCACCGGGGCGTTCAGCGAGAGAGTGTCGAACCCGGTCTGCGGGAGCAAGATGCCGGAACCGTTCAGCGAGTCCCGGGCCTGCTCCAGTCCCATGTCTGCCGCCGCTTCCATTTCGACTTCCTTGGCGAAGAAGCGGCTGGTCAGCGTGGCATTGCTCGACAGCATGATGGCGCCGACAGCCATCGCCGCCACGGCAAAGGCGAGCAGCATCGTCATCACCAGCGCAATTCCACGCTCGTCGTTGATCAGAGGGCGGGACATGTCATCGGGCTCCTTCCAAGGGTCTTAGAGCGGCCGGACCGTGGCGCTCACCAGCTGCGCCGACTCGGCGGGAGAGCAATCCTGCGCCGTCACGGCGTAGACGTAATCGACGCCTGCCGCAGCGCCCTCATCGACGAAAGTGTAGGTCGCAATACCACCCGATGGCACCGTCGTCAGGGCACTGCCAAAGGTCGGATCGGCCAGCAGCTTCCGGTAGATGTTGTACTGGGTCACGTCCGTTTCGCCGGCGGCCTCATCCACCGAGGCGGTCCAATCCAGCTGCACCGATGGCGGGTTGCCCGCGACATTCGGGACCGCGGTCAGGCCGCCAGTCACGATCGGCTGACCGCCGCAGGTCCGCAGTTGCACCAGGCCGTTGTTCGGAAGCTTGACCGTCGAACTCAGGTCCTGGGTTCGTCGGTCGACGCCGGCCAGCCCGTTGATGACCCGGAAGTTGATCCGGACGGCCTTGACTGAATCCGCCAGCGCCGAGGTGCTTCCGGCGGTGTCGGCGGTACTGCCATGCACGGCGATGCTATGAATGATCGGAAGGGTGATGCCGCTCCCCGCCACATTGGCCAGGACGAGGGAATCCCGCGTGGCCGGCGGAACCGCCAGGGTGCGGGGATGGACGTAGTACTCGAAGAATGGGCGGCCGGGATAGGCCTCGAGGTTGCTCGCCACCAGTTCCGGCGCGGTGGCGTTGATCTTCTGGAGGAGCATGAAGTCCCCGGCCGCCGCAGTGGTGGAGTCCGGCCGGAAATAGAGGACGATCGTCTCCGCCCGGCAGCCGGTGGTGGTGTATGTCATGCTGGGATATGAAAAGGTGGTGTTGGGGATTGTTGCCGCTGCAGTGACCGGCATGATATCGACCACGCCGGCGGGGGAATCGGGATTGATATAGACCGCGCAGTTGTCCGGCGCCGCAGCGGAGTAGTTGGCGTTGAACGCCACCACATCGTTACCGCCATAGACGAACATCGGCTGCTGATTCCCGACGCCCGCACCGGCCGTCCGGAGAAACCGGTCGGCGGTGGCCAGGGCAAACCGCCCGTTCTGCGACATCTCGAGCCGCTGACCGCCGCGACGGAAATTGGCCCCCTGGGAGCGGAACATCGACACCGCGGCGCCGAGCACGATCGAAAGCATCACCATCGCGATCATGAGCTCGATCAGGGTGAAGCCTGCACGCGACCGGCGAGAGAGGGAGCGGGTCATGGTTTGGCCACCGCGATAGTGAGGTTGACGGTATCGGGTCTCGTGGCACCGGCGCGTCGCATCGTCCGTTCCGTCACGCGAATGGTGACGACGGTGTAGTCCCGCGCGGGCGTTGTCCCCGTCACCCGGTTGGTGGTGGTAATGCGCACCATCGCCGGAAAGCCGGGAAACCCGGTAACCGTCCCGGCGTAGCCCGCCGGCAGGGGGTAGGCCGGATCGCTCTGGATCCGCTGCGCCTGTTCCCGGGCCACGCTTGCCGCGGTGACCCGGGTGTTGGAGGTGGCCACCGCGTGGGCGAAGCTTCCGACGAATCGCCCCAGACCCATGGCGATGATGGAAACAATCACCATCGCGATGATCACTTCAATCAGAGTAAAGCCTCGACGCGTCATCAGTTCCCCCGAGTCCAGGTGCCGGTCGCATAGGTCTGCCAGATCACCCGCCCGCTGCCCCGAATGAGCTGAGCCGCGCGGGTGCGGCCCTGGTTGTTCTGGGCGAGACTCTTGGTGGTCGTCAGATAGAACCCGCCGCTTTCGTTGACAGTGCCGTCCCGGCGGTACACCACGACCGGGAGCCCGCCCTGGGTGCGGGTGAAGTTGAAGGTGTTGGCGCCGATCGTGAAGGCTGGCGTGGTACCGCGACCGAAGATGACGCCGAGGTCGAACGGACGGAAAGTCACCCGCTCGGTTATTCCGATCACGCCGTCGTTGTTGCCATCCTCATGAACCCTGAGCTGCGAATTGGTGGAGTCGAATGCCACCCGGACATCGTGCTGCAGGGTGACCGCCAGGCGCTGCGAATAGAGCAGTGTACTGGTGACCGAGCGTACCGCCGAATTGATCTTGTAGCTCTCGACGTCGATGCGAGGGATGGCCATGGCGGCCAGGATGCCCATCAGCACGATCGCCATCACGATCTCGACCATGGTAAAGCCCGCCGTTCGGCACGATATGCTCGGCATGCGGCTGGCGCTCGCGACAGTGTGTTGAGGCATCGGTGACTCCGTTCGAATACCGCGTCCTAGGGTGCCCAGCGGGCAGTTTCGCACGCCCGTGGTAACCGGGAAGGCGAGCACAATGCATCACAAGAACTTGACAAGGCAAGTCACGAGCCAAGCCTGTTTCTTGAACCCAAGCAGTTGTTTGACTGCCATTTGCGCCAAGGGCGCCAACGAGCGTGGGCGCTGACTCGTTGCGTTACGCCATACCAATCTGCCAAGCGGACCCTCAGTGGTGCTGCACGGTCCTCGGCCCCGTACTCCCGATGGCTCGGCCGGGATCCGCCGATCCGGCCTGACCTGGCTCAAGAGCGGGAGCGGAGTCGGCGCGCAGATATGGCGCGGATCCCAGCCCACCAATGCGCTCTACACCCCGGGTCAGCCGGTGGCGCCAGCCCGGCTTCAACGGGATGCCGATTCGCCACCCCGCCCGCTGACTGCCTTGCCACCCGATCGAAGCGTCTTGCTACACTGTCAATAGGTGATACAGCCGTAGTACGGGTACTTCGCAATAGAATCAACGCATGCCTTGCCGTACAATGAAATGTTAACACAATATATTATAACAAGTTATGAAATTGGAACCGCTCTTGCCTATAAGGATTGAGTTGGGCGAAGCTCTGACTGCTTGACCAAAAATGCTATGCTGCCGATGCTATAAGGAGTAACCTGATTTTCAACGTTGGCCGCCCGTCCCACCGATGAGCGTGGTGCGAACGGGAGTACCAGCGGCACCTTGCATGGACCTGTTGCCCGGAGTGAAGGACATGAAGAACGCAGCCCCGCAGCACCCAGCCGAGCAGGTTCGGCGCCAGGCCCATTCCGCGCAGAGCGGCATGACCCTGGTCGAACTGCTCCTCGTGGTGATCATCATGTCGATCATCACCGGCATGGCCATTCCCAGACTGAATATCGAAGGCTACAAGGTCAGCTCCGCCGTTCGCGGAGTCACAGCCTCGCTCTCCTACGCCCAGCGGCTGGCCGTCTCCCTGCAACACGACGTCAGGGTGAGTTTCGATGCGGCGAACCGCCGGCTCCGGATGCACGAGGATGCAAACAACGATGGCGTGATGGACATCAACGAGCGGGTCACCTACACCAACCTGGAAGATGGCGTGACGTTCGGGCGCGGTGGTGCTCCCGCAATCACCTACACCGACGGAGTGAGTGGGCCGCTCACCTTCAATTTCACCCAGACCCAGGCCGGGCTCCCCCTTGTGGTGTTCCGACGCGATGGGACCGTGAGCGAGAGCGGCGGCTTCTACCTGAACACCATCAAGAGCATCGCCCAGGGCACCACCAATAGTGTCCGGGCGGGCGAAATGATCCGGTCCAGCGGCCGGGTCATCTGGTATTCGTACGCGACCACTTCGTGGGTCAGGGGGAACTGATGAACCGCAAGGGCTTCACGCTGATCGAACTGCTCGTGGCGATGGTGATTCTGACCGTCGTCGCCATGAGCCTGGGCCGCTTCGTCGGCAACTTCCTGCATGCGGTCGGAACCTCCACGGTGCGAACCATTGGTACCGCGGCGGCCACCGAGCAGATCGAGCTGGTCCGCGCCCGGAATACCACGGCCTCCTATCCGACCCTGGTGGCCACGTTCAATAACGCGAATACCACAGGATTCCCCGGCTACCCCGCCATGCAGCGCGCCACCCGGGTGGTTCGCACCACGCGCAATGCTCCCCGGGCGGACTACACGACCGTGACTGTGACCGTGACCGAGCCAACGATGGGTACTCCAATCAACCTTACAGTGGTGGTGGCTGCCCCATGACGCGACACACCGGACGCCGGGGCGAGTCGGGCTTCTCGCTCATTGAAATGATGATCGCGATCGTCATCCTCAGCGTGGTGATGGGGGCGGCGGTGTCGCTCATGCGCTCGCAGAGCCGGAACTTTGCCCGCGGGGGCAACCGGATGGAGCTCACCCAGAACCTGCGCTATACCGTCTCCAGCATGGAGCGGCTGGTCCGGACGCTGGGAGGGGGCATCGGCACCGGCCAGCCGATGCTGGTCTACGCCGGCAGCGACGTCTTCACCTTCAACGGGAATTATGCCTCGCGGCTTCCGGACGGAGTGGCGGTCTATATCAACCCCGACATTCCCGCGGCGGCGGAACTGAGCCTGACCACCGCCACGCCGATTACGCTGCCCAACACGGCGATCAACTACCCGGTCGCCGACTACTTCTGGGGTGGCGCGACGCAGAGCCGGGCAGAGACCATCTCGATATATTTTCGCCCCGACTCGTCCACGGCGGACGCCACCGATTTCGTCATGCTGCAGCGCATCAATGCGACCCGGAGCGAGTTGATCGCCCGGAATCTCCGCGCCTACCCCGGCCGCCCATTTTTCGAGTACTGGTGGGACAGCACCACCGCCCTGGGCCTGACCACCTACAAGCAGTTGGCGGCGGCGCGTATCCCGGTCCGCAATCTGGTGATCGGCGGCGCGACGTCCCTGGCCGACAGTATCCGGACCGTCCGGCTCAACCTGGTGGTCACCAACGGCGATCTCACCGTGGATTCCACCAGCCGGCGGGTGTCCACGATGTTCCAGATCCCCAACAACGGCCTGGCGCCGATCACCACCTGTGGCGACACGCCACTGTCGCCCAGTGGCGTGCTCGCCACCGACACGGTGGGCCAGGGATCGGGGGGGGTCCTGCTCAGCTGGAGTACGACGCCCGATGAACTCGGCGGCGAGCGCGACATCAGCCAGTACAACCTGTACTACCGGCTGCAGGCGGCGCTGACCTGGACCCCGCTCACCACTCAGGCACCGGGGTTCTCGCCCTACAGCACGTCGGTGACACTGATGGACGATTCAACCTACGTCTTCGCGGTCGCGGCACTCGATTGCTCGCCGGCGGAGTCTCCCCTCGTCACGAGCGCCGCGACCCGGCTGCAGCCATGACCATACACCGCTCCCCGCTGGAGGCCCCAATGCCCTTTGCCCGCCTGCGTAACGAGCGCGGAATCGCGCTCCTGCTCACAGTGCTTCTCGCCCTGATGGTGGCGGGAATGGCGGTCGGCATGATTCTCATGATGAGCAATGCCAACCTCATCTCGCGCTTTCATTCCTCCGAAGCGATCATGACGATGGCCGCCGACGCGGGACTGGAGAGGCGCATGGGGCCATAGTATCGGCGGGATGGGCGCGATTACCCAGATGATGGCAAAGGTCTGCACCGACTTGGGCGTC
>JANOFA010000734.1:0-1215 GCA_031413355.1 Gemmatimonadota bacterium
GGGGAATCACAACAGTCTGAGCCTGACCGCGATGGTCCATGGGGAGGTTCCCGCGGCCAGGATAATCGTCATGGGTCTCATGCCCCTGCAGCAGGCTGTTGCCGACTACGTGCGGGCGGGGGCGTCCGGCTTCATCATGAAGGACGCCTCGTTCGACGACTTCTTCGCGACCATCCGCGCCGTGGCTGGCGGCGCCGAGGTGCTGCCCCAGGCGCTCACCAACTCGCTCTTCACCCAAATCGCCAAGCATGCCGTCGCGGGGAGCAAGGCCCGGGTGCTCGAGGCGGTGCGCCTGACTGCCCGGGAGCGCCAGGTGATCGATCTCCTCGGTGAGGGGCTGAGCAACAAGGAGATATCGGCGCGGATGAACATCGCCATCCACACCGTCAAGAGTCACGTGCACAATGTGCTGGAGAAGCTGGCGCTGCACAGCCGTCTTGAAGTGGCCGCCTTCACCCACGCCGAAGGAGCAGCACGAGCTCCGTACCGGTAGCGCCAGGCTGGATCCCGGGGGAAGCTGTTCACCGTCGCACAGACGGGCAGAGGGCACTGAGTCGGGTTGGTTCCTCGAAGGGCGCTGTGGTCCATCGACGCCTGGCTCATCCCTCCGGTCTAGATCGGAATCCGCTCACTTGAGCGATGGCAACGTCCATGCGGATCGGGTAGCGTGGTGCTGACGCAGATGCAGCAGGTCGAGCTCCATATTCCACGTCCGGTTCAAGGGGCAGATGACCGCTTCGTTAGCGTACGACCCAGAGCGCATGACCGGCTATCGCCACGACCAGCTGGCCGCGGCCTTCGATCGGGTGCGCGATCCGCAGGACTGGAAGGCGCCGATCTACGCGGTGATTCCGGCCGCGGAACGTCCCCTGGTGGAGCAGGCCGTGATCTGGTTCACCGATACGGTCCCGGTATTTGCCTCGACGCGGGACGAAGCGGATCGCCTTGAGGTCAGGGCGGTCGGCTACCGACAGGGGCCGGCGGGGGCGCCGTAGTGGGCACTTTCGCGAACGGACATTGCCAGCCACCGGGGGCGTGGAAGGCCCCGGATGACTGGACGACGCTGGCGACGGTGGTGACCGATCCTGACCCATGGGGATTCAACGGCCCGATCATCGGTCGCTAGCGGGAGAGTCTTCGACCTCGGTGTTCCTGTCGGAATCATGGACTGGCCTGGGCCAGTCCGCCTTGTCGGCGAAGTGCAGACTTCGTCAG
>JANOFA010000735.1:0-13261 GCA_031413355.1 Gemmatimonadota bacterium
CCACGCACGGGAACGCACGGCTGTCGCCGGCTGCGCCGCCCGCTTCCGCAGTTGCCGACGAGCAATGCTGCCCAGGCAAAGCAGCGTGAGGGCCCCGGCGGCGGCGAGCGGCAGGAGGCCATCCCCCTGGACCGTGGTCGCCGCCATCACGGACGACAGATCGATGTGCGGCAGTGAGATCCCCGTGAGCATCGCCGATGACAGATCGATCATCGGCAGCGCGATACTGGCGATCATCGCCCATGCGGCGGGCCAAGACGCAGACGACATCACAGCGTCGACACCCGCGGGCGCCTTCGGAGCCAGCGAGATCACCACAAAGGCGCACAGGAATCCGGCGATGAGGCGGTAGCTGCGCGCGTTCATACGCCGTCCTGGGTCGGGGCCATCCGCTGGCGCAGCCGTTTGAGGGCCTGGGTCCGGATCTGCGACACCCGCGACTCGGTGACATGCAGCACCTCGGCGATCTGGCGCAGGTTCAGCTCTTCGTAGTAGTACAGCGCGAGCACGGTGCGCTCCTTCGCCGGCAGCATGCCGATCGCGAGCCGGAGCGTGGCGACGGTTTCCTCCTGGCTGAGCCCGGCCCCGGGGAGGGGAATGGTGTGGTCGGCCAGGGTCTCTTCCAGCGACGCGGATTCGTAGTGATCCGAGGTGACCGCTCCATCGAGCGACACCAGCACCGCGCCATCCACCTCCTCCTTCCAGCGCCAGTAGGTCGGCATGTCGAGCGACAGCGCGCCGGCCACCTCTTGCGGCTCCGGCGCGCGCCCCAGCCGCCCCTGCAATGCCGCGACAACGGTCGCCATCTGGCGCCCCTTGGCGCGGACCGAGCGCGGCACCCAGTCACGGCTGCGGAGTTCGTCCAGAATGGAGCCCCGGATACGGCGCATGGCGTAGGTGCTGAAAGCGAGGCCGCGCGACAGGTCGAAGCACTCCAGTGCCTGAACCAGCCCGAGGGTCCCCGCGCTCACGAGATCATCCACCTCCACCACATCCGCCACTCGCGCGGCAATCTGCCGGGCGACGTGATGCACCAGGCCGAGGTAGCGATCGAGGAGCTGCGAGCGCGCCTCCGGGTCACCGGTGGAGCGGTAGCGCTGCCACAGCGCGTCGGTCATCGTAGCGGGCGCCGTGGAGGTCATGGTGGTCATGGTGGTTCCTTCGTCCGAGTCGTTCATCACATCGCCCCCGCAGTCAGAGGGAGATCCAGTCGTCCGAGTACCTGCGTGAGCCGGTCGTAGTTGGGGCCGGGGTCGAGCCCGCTGGTCAGGCGCCCCGGCAGCCGGACGGCATGACGGATCGCGTCGTCCTCGGCGAGTGCCCCGAGATACCGGAGCTCGCGGTGAAGAAAGCGTTGCGCGGCGGTGGCGAGGCGTTCGAAGGTCTCGGGGCCGTCGTTTGGCTCGATGACCCGATTGACGATGATATCGATCGGCAGGTCGCTGACCTGCAGGTGCACGATCTTGATGGTCGCGTAGGCGTCGGTGAGGGCGGCCGGCTCGGGTGCGGTGACCACCAGCAGACGAGTGGCACCCATCGTGGCGACGCGCACCACGCTCTCCAGGCCGGGGCCGGCGTCAATGATCACGGCATCGAAGTCGGCATACAGCGCGCTCAGTCGATGATGCAGCCGGGCCCGGTCCACGGCGGCGAGGGCGTAGAGACCTTCGTCGCCGCTGTCCGCCGGCAGAAGCATGAGCTGCTCGCTCACCGGCATGAGCAGGTCCTTCGGCTGCACCGAATCGGCCAGCAGGTGCTCCAGCCGGTGGGTCCGCTGCATGCCCAGCAGCACGTGGAGGTTCCCCATGTTCTGGGTGCCGTCGACCAGCAGCACGCGACGTCCCTCCGCGGCGAGTCGCTGCGCCAGCAGCACCGAGACGACGGACTTTCCCACCCCGCCCTTCCCGCTGCCGACGACCAGCGTCGGCGGACCAGAGGACTCGGACCGCTCCGGGCGGCGTTCTGCCATCATCGCGCGGAGGACTGCGGCCTGGTCCCTCATGCGGGCAGTCCGGTGGGGATGGAGGCGCTGGCCCGGAGCGCCGCGACGGCGGCGAGCAGCCGCGGCGCGGCGGGCTTCAGGTCGCGGGGCACCTCCTGACCATCCGACAACCACCGCATAGGCAGCCGCATTTCGGCGGCGAGATCGAACAGGGTCCAGTCGTCCGGCGCCTCATCCATCCTGGTCGCGAGCAGATGCGTGATCCCATGCGACCGGAAGGCCTCAATGCTCCGGAGCACCACGCCAGGCTGCAGCCCGCACGGCAGGACGAGATGGACCTCGTGCGGCGCGAGCTGTGCGAGCCACTGCAGGACCTGCGCGGTATCGGCGTGCAGCCGCGGCCCGCGACCTGGTGTATCGACGCAGATCACGTCGCGGTCCGCGAGGCGACTCAGCGCCGCAGGCAGATCGGACGCCTCGTAGATGACTTCGCAGGGCAGTTCGGCGATCTCGGCGTAGGTGCGGATCTGCTCCACCGCGCCGACCCGGTAGGTGTCGAGGCACAGGAAGCCGACCCGATTGCCACGGAGGAACTCGGGGTGGGTAGCGAGCTTGGCGATCGTCGTCGTCTTGCCGACACCGGTCGGGCCAACGAACGCGATGACTCGCGGAGCGGACTCGTGCTCCGGGGTCCGGGCGAAGTCATCCGGGCCGGGGCTGCTCTTGAGGAGCGAGTGCCCTCCCCCATCGGGGGTCATGCGCCGGCGCTCTGCAGCCGCGCTGTCGGTATCGCCCGCCAGGACCTGATAGGCGGTCGAGCCGTCGGCCGTCCGCAGCGTGCGCACCACGATGATTTCAGCGTCAGCGCCGAGGGCCTCACAGGCGCGCACCAGCAGCGCATCAACCGCGGGACCGATGAACGACTCAAGCGGCACGGGGCAACTCCCAGGTGGCGAGGCTCTGGATCGGGGTCTGGGCCGGCAACTCCCCCAGCGAGAGCACCGGCAGGAACGGCATGACGGGCTCGACCAGCCGCCGCACACCGACCCGCAGCGCGGGCGGGGTGATGAGCGGCCGGTACTGTCCATCGCGGCGGTGCTGGATCATGAGGTCATTGAGCATGCGGAGCGCACCGGTCAACTCCTCCGGCTCGATACCACGGGCGCCCTCACGGGCCGGCCGGGGGCTGAAGAGCCCCATCAGGGCCGCTTCCAGCCGCGGCCCCATGGTGATGCCGCTGATGCTGCCATCGCCTTCGTCGTACATCTGGACCAGCACCGCGCTGAGCGACCGACGCACCTGCTCCGCCAGTGCCTCGGGGTCCTTGGTGACCTCCGCCGCATCGGCCAGCGTCTCGAGCACGAGCGCCAGGTCGCGGACCGGGATGCCCTCACGCAAGAGCCGCTGCAGCACGCGGTGCACCGTGCCGAGGGAGAGCTTGCCCGGGACGGTATCGTCAACCAAAGCGGGATGGGTCTCCTTCAGCGCATCGAGCAACTCGCGCACATTCTGCCGGCTCAGCAGCTCAGCGGAGTGGCGCTTGATGGTCTCCATCAGGTGGGTCGAGAGCACGGTCTGCGGCTCGACCACGCTGTAACCATTGGCTTCCGCCTCAGTGCGACGGTCGGGCGTGATCCAGATGGCCGGGAGCCCGAAGCTCGGATCGGTTGTGCGAATGCCATCAATCGGGGCGGCGACCCCGGTGGTGTCGAGGGCCAGCAGGTAGCGTGGCAGGATCTCGCCGGTGGCGACACGCACGCCGCGAAGCTTGATGACGTATTCCGTCGCGGGCAGCTGGATGTTGTCGCGGATGCGGGCGGGCGGCACGATGATGCCCATCTCCAGCGCGAGTTGCTTGCGCATCAACCCAATGCGCTGCAGCAGGTCGCCCTTCTGGCTCTCATCCACCAGCGGGACCAGTGCGTAGCCAACCTCCAGCTCGAGCGGCTCGACCTGCATGAGATCCTTGATCGGTGCGTTTTCGGGCCTCGCGGCGGCCTTGGTCTGCACCACGGCGACGGGTTCCCGGGCGCGCTCCTGCTGCCCGCGCACCACCCAGGCGATCCCGGCGAGGGTGGCCGCAATGACCATGAAGGGCAGCAGGGGGAAGCCGGGCATCAGGCCGAGCAGGCCGATGATGGCCGAGGCCATCCACAGCGCGTTCTGGTGGCGGGTGAGCTGGACAGCGATCGTCGGCCCCATCGCCGGGCTGTTGGCACCGTAGGTCACGATGATGCCGGCGGCGGTGCTGACGATCAGCGCAGGAATCTGGGTGATCAGGCCATCGCCAACCGTAAGGCTGGTGAATGTGCCGAGCGCCTCCGAGGCGCTCATTCCCTGCTGGGTTACCCCGATGATGAACCCGCCGATCAGATTGATGCTGGTGATCAGCAGGCCGGCGATCGCGTCACCGCGGACGAACTTGGCCGCGCCATCCATGGAGCCGAAAAAATCAGCGTAACGCTGGATCTCCTGGCGGCGGCGGCGGGCCTCGGCTTCATCGATGAGACCGGCGCCGAGGTCGGCGTCGATGGCCATCTGGCGGCCCGGCATGGCGTCAAGGGTGAAGCGGGCGGCCACCTCCGCGATGCGCCCGGCGCCCTTGGTGATCACCATGAAGTTGATCACGATCAGGATCAGGAAGATCACGAGCCCGACGACGTAGTTCCCGCCGATCACCGCATTGCCGAAGGCGGCGATGACCGCGCCGGCGTGCCCCTCGCTCAGGATCAGCCGGGTGGCATTCACATTGAGGCCGAGCCGAAGGAGCGTCACCAGCAGCAGCAGACTGGGGAAAATGCTGAACTCGAGCGGGTCCGAGACCGAGAGGGTGACGAGCAGGACCAGGATGGAGATGGCAAGGCTCGTCGCCAGCAGGACGTCTAGCAGGACCGGCGGCAGCGGCACGATGAGCAACGCCACGATGACGACGACCGCCAGGGCAAGCCAGGTCTCCGCGCTCCCACCGAAGCGCTGCAACATCGCCTCGGTGGCAGCCGAGCCGCCCTTGCGGGCCACCCGTGACCGTTCGGCGACCCCGACGCCGCCCGCGCCCGATCCGGTCATGGCGCCCACCGCCGCGGCGGGCGCGGTCATCTACCCCTCCGCACCAGCAGGGGGCTGCCCTTCTTCCGGAAAACGAAGGCAATGATTTCGGCGACGGCGATGTACAGCGCTGGCGGAATCGGACTGCCAACCTTGGCCGAGGCGAGCAGCGCGCGCGCTAGCGGCTTGTTCTCGATGACCGGCACACCCGCCCGGCGCGCGATATCCTTGATGCGCTGGGCCAGCAGGCGCTCGCCCATCGCGAGGACGATCGGCGCGGCGGAGATGAGCGGATCGTATTTGAGCGCGACGGCGATGTGGGTCGGGTTGGTGACGACAACATCGGCGGTGGCGACCCTGGTCAGCATCCGCTTGCGGGCCATGGTGCGCTGCAGCTGGCGGATCCGCCCCTTCACCGCCGGATCGCCTTCCGTCTCCCGATGTTCCTGGGTGACTTCCTGCTTGCTCATTCGCAGCTTCTTCTCGAACTGCCAGACCTGGTAGCCGTAGTCGAACAGCGCGATCGCCAGGAAGACCAGGCCCACCAGCACGGTGAACTTGACCATGAGGCCCCGTGTCACACCGAGGATGGCCGGAACCGGCGCACCGCTGGTGGTCAGGATCTGGGTCCACGCGCCGGTGAAGACCGTCCAGGCCACAAACGCGATGATGACCAGCTTGAACAGCGCCTTGAGCAGGTTGACGACCGCGTCGAGGCTCACGATCCGGCCCAGACCGGCGATCGGATCGATGTGGGAAAGCTTGAACGCAAGCGCTTCGACCGAGATGACGCCGCGCGCCTGGACCGCGTTGACCAGAAGCGTCACGATGATCACGCCCAGGAAGAATGGCGCCAGTGCGAGCAGCGTGGTGCGCCCCACCTGCTGCAGCATGGACACCGCGTCGCGATCGGTGAGCGGCGTGGCGAGCAGCCAGCCCTGGCCCATATGCACCAGATCCACCGCGTGGTGGGCAATGGTGCCGCCCGCGGTGAAGGCGAGTGTCGCCGTCCCGGCCAGCAGCAGCGTCGCTGCGGACAGCTCGGCGCTTCGGGGCACACGCCCCTCGCGTGCCGCCTCCTCGCGCCTGCGCGGGGTGGCACTCTCCGTCTTTTCCTGACCGTCGGTTTCGGCCATGCGCTACCTCGGCGCGTGGCTGAAGGCGTTGATCGTCTGGCCCACCATGCCGGGCAGTCCCTCGACCGCCCCGGTGAAGTACGTGGCCATGAACGGCAGCGAGGCGCCGAGCGCGATCAGCCCGACGGAGATCGTTACCGGAAACGAGAGCATCATCACGTTGAGCTGGGGCACGGCCTTGCCCACGATCGCCAGAGCGAGGTTGGTCAGGATCAGCGCGACAATGATCGGAGCCGAGGCCTGCACCGCAGTGGTGAAGACCATGCCCGTCATGTCGGCTACGGCGCGCCCGCCGGCCATCCCCTCCCAGGCCCGGCCCGGTTCCACCGCGGCGAAGCTGCCGGCGAGCCCCTGATACAGCATGAGGTGCCCCCCCATGGTCAGGTAGATCGCCATCGCGAAGTATCCCTTGAGCTGGCCGACACCAACCGTCGCGCCTTCCGGCAGCGAGCCGAGTGCCTGGCCCAGCGACAGGCCCATCTGCAGCGACGCGACTTCCCCGGCCAGCACGATCCCGTGCATCAGCAGCGCGCCGGTCACCCCGATCGCGATGCCGAGCAGGATCTCACCGGCCAGGATCACCGCCATCGCCAGCATGTCGTCGGGCAGCGGCTCGGGCCGCGCGACGACGGGCAGGAGAATGATCGAGAGCAGCACGGCGAGTGCGCCGCGCACCGCCCGGGGCAGCTCGGGCATGGACCAGAGCGGTGCCGCAAAGAAGAGCCCTGACACGCGGGCGCTGATCAGCACGAAGGTCGGCCAGTCCTGGAGACCGATGAGCTGGAGCAGGCCGGGCGGATTCATCCGACCATCCCGGGAAGCGAGTCGATCGACTGGGCCAGGTAGTCAACCAGCTGGCGCAGCATCCACGGCATCGCGATCAGGAACACGATGGCGAGAGCGACCAGCTTGGGAATGAACGTCAGCGTCTGTTCCTGGATCTGGGTGAGCGCCTGGATCAGGCTGATCAGGACGCCCACCAGGAGCGCCGTCACCAGCAGCGGTGCGGCGACCATCAATGCGAGCATCACGGCGTGGTTCATCAGCTCGATGGCGAGACCGGAGGACATGACGTCAGACCTGGAAGCTGGTGACGAGTCGCTGCACCACGAGGGTCCAGCCATCCGCCAGCACGAAGAGCATCAGCTTGAAGGGGAGCGAGATCATCACCGGCGGCAGCATGAACATGCCCATGCTCATCAGCACCGAGGCGATGATCAGGTCCACCACGACGAACGGCAGGAAGATCACGAAGCCCATCTGGAAGGCGGTGCGCAGTTCACTGGTCACGAACGCCCCGGTGATCGTCAGCGTCGGCAGGACCTCAAGGCTGTCGGCATCCTCCTGCCCGGTCAGCTCCGCGAAGACTCCGAGGTCCTTCTCCCGGGTGTTGGCGAGCATGAAATGGCGCATCGGGAGGAGCGCCTTCTGATACGCGTCGGTCTGCGAGATCTGGCCGGAGAGGTAGGGCTGCAGTGCCTCGGTGTTGGCCTGCTCCATGACCGGGTGCATCACAACGCCGGTGAGGAGCACGGCGAGGGCGACCAGGAGCTGGCCTGGCGGCGCGGTCTGAGTCCCGATCGCGGTGCGCACAAAGTGCAGCACGATCAGAATCCGGGTGAAGCTGGTCATCAGCAGGAACATCGCGGGCAGCAGGGTCATTGCTCCCATGAACACCACGATGCCGACCGCACCGGAGAGCTGCAGCTGCTCGGTCCCCTGACCGATCGTGACGGTGACTCGCGGCGGCGTCGGTCCCTGAACCGCGCCCGCGGCGATCGCAGCGCCGGCATGTGGGGCCGCCTGAGCCGGCAGCACCGCCGGAAGGCTCAGCAGAAACAGGACGACGGGGAGCCAGCGCAACAGGGCAGGCCGGCGCATGGGAAGGCGGAAGACCGCAGGTGGAGCCGGGACACTCGGGGCGCCGTCGGCGAGAGCGAGCGCCATCGCGCGATCGTCCCCATCGATCTCGGTCAGCAGGCGTGCGCCATCGTCCGCCAGCGACACCAGCAGCACCCGCCCGCCCACCTGCAACAGCGCCACTCCATGCTTCGGGCCCGTGGCCACCCGGCGCAGCACGGCCAGGGGAATGGTCCCCGACCCGGTGTGTGCGCCAGGCACGAAGCGACGGAGCAGCCAGAGCCCGCCGCAGAGTGCGCCCAGCGTGACCAGCAGCGATGCCAGCGCAGCGAGCATCAGGCGTGCTCCCGACCGGCCCCGGCCGCTTCGGCAGTCGCGATGATCCGGGTAATCCGCACGCCGAAGTGCTCCCCGATCACCACGACTTCGCCTTCGGCCAGCTTCCGATCGGAGATGAAGATGTCGATCGGCTCCCCCACCATCCGGTCCAGCTGGATCACCGACCCGCTGCCGAGTTCGAGGACCTCCTGCACCGTCATGTGGGTGCGGCCGAACTCGATGGCGACTGGAAGCGACACGTCCAGCAGCGTGTCCAGCGATCCCGAAGCCGCGGCGACGCCACCTCGTATCGCGGCAGCGACAGGCGACAGTTCTGACAGGTCCGGCGCACGGGCCGGCGCGGAGGCGGATGGGCCTGTGCCCGTCAGGCGATCGATCTCACTCTGATCCATGGTCTAGAGCACCCTGCCGCGCACAATCCGGGGAAGACCCGCGGATCGCTGGCTGTTGAGGAAATGCGTGACGCACAGTCCGACATGACGACGACTCTGTCCCAGCGTGCCGAGCAGCCGGCGCTGACCCCGCACCAGCAGTTCCACCGGCACATCGGATGGATGCCCGGTGTGAATGACCTGGCCGACTTCGAGCTGACCCACGTCCCGCGCCTTGAGCTGGAAGAGCGGGAACCGCGCCTGCAGGTCGAGCCGTGCACCGCGCAGCGCCTGTTCCAGGACCAGGCGGGTGACATCGCGCTCGCTGGCCGTTGCGCGGATGGCGTGGGAATGACGGGTCGGCTTTTCCTGAAGGAACCCATCCAGGGCCAGCAGGGGGATGCACATCGTCATCTGGCCGCTGAAGCTGCCGGCACGCACCTCGATGTTGGCGATGAGCACGTTGTCTTCGCGGTTGGCCACCTGGAGCGCGTCGGGCGACGATTCGAAGCCGCCGTACCCTGGTGCGAACGCGAGATGATCGGCCCAGGCATCGGCGGCAATGCCCCAGATCTTGTCGGCGACGCCACGCACGACCCCGCGTTCGAGCAGCGTCAGGCCCCGCTTCATGTCCTGCGCCTCGCCCTGTCCGCCGAACATCCGGTCGATCAGGTAGTAGGAGAAGTCAGACCCGAGATCGAGCACGCCCTGGACGCCCACACGGTCGCCGAGCTGGTAGATGTACGCCGCGCAGGGCGTGGCGAGGGAGAAGATGAATTCGGCAAACGTCGCCTGCTCCACACTGCCCAGCGTGACATCCACGGCGGTCCGCAGGCGCGAGGAGAACATGGCCTGCGATGACACGGCGATCCGCTGGTAGATACCATTGAGCAGGGCCAGGCGGTCTTTCGCGATCCGCGGCGGGCGGAGAAAGTCATAGGGAATGATTTCAACTGCGCCGGGGGTCATGCTTGACGGTGGCGTATCCGTCAGCGGCGCTTCGATATCCGCTTGCGAGGAGGCGTCGGCCATCAGAATCTCACTGGATGACAAATTGTGGCAGGAAAACCTTCACGGGCACCTTGGCGCCGATGATCGTCCCGGCAGCGGTGGCGATCCTCAGTTTGAGTGAGTCCCGAGCCCCCGGCGCGGAAAGCTGGGCCATCGTGAGGGTCTCGAGAATCGTGACGACCTTGTCCTTGAACTCAATCGCATGCGCTCGCAGCACCTTCTCCCCCGCTTCGTCGGCCACCGTCACGGCGACGGTCGCCATCAGGAAGCGACTGCCCTGCGAGCCCGCCGGATTCACCACGATGTTCGACAACTCGATCATCTGCTTCTCACCCTCACCTGCCTCAGCCGCCTCGCCCCCGTGAGCTGTCGCGCCTTCATGACCCTCGGCGCTGGCACTGTCGGTGACCGTGCCGGCGGTCTGGGCATTACGGGCGATGATCTTCGGGGCGACCACCAGGCTCGCCGCCAGCCCCCCGGCGAGCGCCCCGGCGAGCGTCAGCCCCATCACGAGCCCGGTCTTCTTGCCCCCGGCCGGCGCGACGGCTCCAACGCCCTCGGTCGCAGCTGCTGCCTCAGACATCGCAGATTTTCTCCTGGGATGGTCAATCTGACCTGCACGCCGGAGTGAAAGGCAACGCGCGTACCATGTCAGCGACTGTCGCTAAGCGCTTGGTATTGTGTGAGCTACCGGAGACCCGCGGAAATGTGAGGAAAGAAATGAGGAAAGAACTGCCGAGGTGTGTGGTCGTGAGTTGCCGGGAGAAGGGAGCAGGTGGCAGGTGGCAGGTGGCTGGGAGCAGGGAGCAGGGCGCGTCAGGAGCGTGAAGTGAGAAGAGCACGGAACGGGGTGGATGGGATTCAGTTCGCAGCCACACGAACCTTGGCTGCCACCTACTACCTGCCAGCTCTGCGCGAGAAAGGCCGACCCCCGTGACGCATGGATGGCCGGCCTGACTCCCTGATCTTCAACTCCCTACCGCCTACTCCCTACCGTTTCAGATTCACCAGCTCCGTCAGCATCTCGTCCGCCGTGGTAATCACGCGGGCGTTGGCCTGGAAGCCGCGCTGCGCGATGATCATGTTGGTGAACTCCTCCGACAGGTCAACGTTCGAGCTCTCGAGCACGCCCGGCGTGATGATGGACTGGTTGCTGGTGCCGGAGAACCCGACGATCGCGCTGCCGGAGTTGGCCGACTCGGCGTACATGTTGTCGCCCTGGCGCAGGAGGCCACTCGGATTGTTGAACGAGGCCATGGAGATCTGCGCCAGCGTCTGGTTCACGCCATTGGTGAAGTAGCCGGTGATGACGCCCCGGCCATCGACGCTGATATCCTGCAAATTGCCCATCGTGTAACCGTCCTGGCTGCTGGCGACTGCATTCGAGGCACTGGCGAACTGGGACAGCCCGTTGATGTCGCCCAGCAGGCCGGTGTCGAGGTCGATATCCACCGGCGCAGTGGCGCCGGTACCCGGGTCGAACTGCATCCGGCTGGCGCCGGCGCTGTAGGCGAAGGTCTCCAGTCGACCATCGCTGTCGAAAGTGACAAACCCGCTGCCACCGCCGGTCACTACCGCCGGCGCAGGAACACTCGATGCCCAGGTCCAGCGATTGGGCGCCGTCGGGTCCTTGGTGAAGGTCATGGTGAGGCTGATCGGCGAGCCGATCGAATCGTAGACCGTGATGGCCGCCTGGTGGGTGACGTCAGTCGCCGCCTGGCGCTCGAGGTAGTTCCCGGCCCGGCTGTCGAACACGGCGTTGAAGCTCGTGGCCCCGGGGGCGGCCGAGCGGATATTGATGCCCGACAGCGCATTGCTGGTCCCGCCGTCGCCCGTGAGACTCATCGCGCCGGTCGTGGTCTCGATCGTCGCACCGGTGATGTTGGTGATGTTCAGCGTCGTGTCGATCCCGGTCAGCAGCTGGCCGTAGGTGGTTCCGGCGCCGATTGCCACAGTGCCGGATGTCACCGGTGTCCCACCCTTGTTCCCATCGATCAGAATGGTGTCGCCCGCGGCGAGGCCAAGGGTCTGGCCACTGCCGTTGCGCAGGTTGGTGACCAGGTCCGTTGCCCCGGCGATATGACTGAACTCGTCGGTGGAGGCGGTGCCCCCGGCCGCCAGCGTACTGTTGGCCGATCCCAGCGCCTTGATGAGCGCGGGGTTGGAGCTGGTGATGTCAATGCTCACACCGGCGATCGCGGTGAACGTGAGCGCCCCAGTGGCGTTGTCCTGCGCCGCCGTCATCGTGTTGGCGCCGGTTGCCCCGAAGGTATTGTTCAACTCTCCTACAAGGTCGGCGAGGCTGTGGAAGTCAAACGTTCCGACGCCGGTATCTGCCGCCACGTAGGTGTAGGTCTGGGTGTTCGTGCCGTCGGTGACGGTCACGGTGGTGCTGTCGGGGACCATGCCAAAGATCGCGGTGTTGGCCGCACCATTGGCGTACAGGCCGCTCAGGTCGGAGCCGGCGCCACCGTTGCTGGTGGACTGCTCGATCCCGTACACCCGCCCCTGCGTGGCCAGGATTGTGCCGAGCGGTTTGGCCCGCGCGTCGAGGTTTCCGGTCAGGGTGACGGAGGTCGTCGCCTGGGCCGGGCTCTTCTTGCCGAACGGCAGCGCGATGTCCTGCACGGCGGACCCGGTGGACAACACCCCGTTCGAGTCGGCGTTGATGCCCTGCACCTTGAAGCCATTGGCTGGCGACACCATGCGCCCGTTGGCGTCAAGCTGGAAGTTGCCGGCGCGGGTGTAGAAGCTGCGATTGCCATCGCTCAGCACGAACAGTCCGTCGCCCTGGATGGCGAGGTCGGTGTTCCGCCCGGTGGACTCGAGGTTGCCCTGGGAGAAGTTCTGGTCGATGGACCCGATCTTGGATCCCAGCCCGATCTGGATGGGGTTGATGCCGCCCTGATCACCGGGCGGACGGGAGGCGCCCTGCAGCAACTGGGCAAACGCCTCGGCGAATGTCACCCGGGACGACTTGTACGCCACCGTGTTGACGTTGGCGATGTTGTTGCCGATCACGTCCATCCGGGTCTGGTGATTACGCAGTCCGGAAACGCCGGCAAAGAGCGACCGCATCATGGCAGGAGCGACTCCACGTTGATGGGAAGGATTCGAGCCCTGGCTACCGCAGCCATGGCCGCCGCGCCTGCGGGCGCGCGTTCCACTTCAACCACATTGTCCAGTGCGAACGTGAGCTTGCCGGAGCGCAGCACGACCGTGCCACCCTGGAAGGAGACCCCGTCGATAATCCCGGAGGTATACGTTTGCACGGCGACATCGGCGCCCGCGGCGTCCGTGACCGTGACTTTGTAGGTGTATTCGCCGGTCGGCAGCGTCCCCGCCGTGAGCGTCTGTCGTCCCCCATTGCGGAACCCGAGATCTTGCTTGCTGACTTCCCGGCCCGAACCGTCGAACACCGTGATCGTCGTTTTGCCCCCCTTGGCACCGATGTCGACCGTGACCGTGGCGGGATCGCTGCTCGTCACTTCAAGCGCGTCGCCCCCTGCGATCACATTGCGCCCGATGAACGACGCGCCCAGATCCGCCTTCATCGC
>JANOFA010000736.1:0-12936 GCA_031413355.1 Gemmatimonadota bacterium
ATCACCGCGCCGGAGTAGCCAGCCCCGCTGCGATCCACCTCCGGCTCCCGCACGCCGGCCACGTACTTGAAGTGGTGCTTCACGGCACAGCGCGCATGGGCCAGGAACTCGGTGGCGGAGTGGCGCGGGCGGCCGAGGGGGACCACGATCCATAGCAGCGGGAGGGTGAGAATCGCAGCGGGATCGGCGACGGGTGCGGGCCCCGTCGCCGCGGCAGCAGCGGGCGTGGCACGCACTACACGCACCACGCCGGTGAAGCTCCGCGTTCCCGCGCCGTAGCGGAAGCTGGCCTTGCCGCCGTCCTGCAGCGGCGCGAGCTGGGCCCAGAGCGCCTCCGCAGGACTCTTGACCGGAAGTTTCTCGTCCACCGGAATACCACTCAGAATGAGCCGGTCCTGTGCCCGCGTCGCGGCCACATACCAGACCCGCTTCCGCTCGGCGCGCTCCTCGAGGTCGGCGGCGAGCACGGCGGCGTCCCACACCGGTGACTCTTCAGTCTCGGGGTCCTTCACCACCAGCTGTTCGCGGCCGAGCTGCAGGCCTGCACTCCGGTCGGGGCCGGGGCCGCGGGCGAGGTCGGCCCAGCAGACCACTCGCCACTGCAACCCCTTGGCGCTGTGGATGGAGGTGAGGGTGACGACATCGTCGCTTTCGCCATAGAGCCGGGCATCGCCCTCACGATCGGCGCGATCGCGCGCATCCTGCAGCAGGCGGATGAATTCCCCGACCCCGGTGTGCGCCATGCCGCGCGCCATCCGGAGCAGCTTCCTGACATTGGCGATCCGCTGCGGGCCGTCGCCCTTGAGCAGGGCGAGGTGGCCAAGGTACCCGGAGGAGAGGAGCAGTCGCTCGATGAGGTCGGCGGTGGAGATGCGATCGCGCAGGAGCGCCAGCTCGCGGAGGAGGGCCAGGCCGGAATCGAGCAGCGCCTGCTCCCCGGTCTTGACCGTAAGGATCCGGTCCCAGTACGGCGGCCTTGCCTGCCGCGCAATCTGGAGCAGCGTCTCGTCGCGCAGCGCGACAAAAGGCGAACGGAGGAAACCGAACAGCGCCACGTCATCGTGCGGATCGCGGATGGCCTGCAGGGCGACCAGGATATCCACCACCTCCTGCCGGGCATAGAAGCCGCTCTGCGCCAGCGCGTAGGTCGGCACACCGGCCGCACGCAGCGCCGATTCGTAGATGGCGAGATCGGTCCAGCTGCCGAGCAGCACCGCCATGTCACCCCAGCAATTGCCGGCGGCCTTCAACTCCACCATGCGGGCGGCGATCGCCGCTGCTTCGCGCCGGCGACGCTCGGGGGCACCGAGCTTCTCGCCTTCCTCCGCCCCGATCAGCAGCAGTTCAACCGCGCGATCAGCCGGTTCATCCCCGGCACGGTGCGGACGAGTGGGCTGGAAGGCAACTTCGTAGTCGCGCTGCCCCTCTGCTTCCAGCGGCTGATCGAGGATGGGCCCGACGACCGATTCCACGAACTGCACCAGCGGAGGCACACTGCGGTAGTTGATCTCGAGCGGCACGACGATGCCGCGCGCCGGGTCGTGGAACTCCCGCTCCACGCTGGTCCACACGGTGACATCCGCCCGGCGGAAGCGGTAGATGCTCTGCTTCGGGTCTCCGACGAGCAGGAGGCGAGTCGTGTCGGTGCGGCCGGAGGCGGGTTCGCCGAGGAGGAAGGCAATCTCCTTCTGCACCGGGTCCACATCCTGAAATTCATCCACGATCAGGGTGTGGATACGGCGCTGGACCACCTGCCGGATGGCGGGGATGCGGAGCAGGTCGCGCGCGGCGACGAGCATGCGGTCGAAGTCGGTGGCACTTTCTTCGTCGAGCTGGTGCTCGAGCAGTGCAAGGGCACGCAACGCCAGGTCGAGCAGCGCCTGCTCGCGGGGACCGTGCGCGTCGGGCCGGCTGGCGTAGCCGCCCAGCCGGTCGCTGTCACCGAGCAGCCGGTGGATCCACTCCTGCACGGTGGCGAGCGATTGCTCCTGCAGCAGGAGGTCGAGGCCGGCGACGGATCGGTCTTCCAGTGCGGTGATCAGGGCGTCCCGCACCGCCTCCGCCACCAGCATCGCGCTTTCCCCCTCCTGCAGCACCGTGGTGCCGGGCGAACGGTTGGCGCGCAGGGCAAACTCCCGCAGCAGGTCGCCGCAGAAGCCGTGAATGGTGCCGATGCGGGCAGTGTCCACCTGCGCGGCATCGCCCCGGCGGCCGGCGTTGCGGAGGGCGGTGCGAATCTTCTTCTTGAGGTCGGCGGCGGCGGCGTTGGTAAAGGTGATAGCCGCGATATCGTCGAGCCGGCGCGGTGTGGCGATCCGCTCCCCTTTGAGCTCGACGCCGAGCAGGTAGAGGATCCGGCCAACGACGGTGCTGGTCTTGCCGGTGCCGGCACCGGCGGCGACGAGCACATGCCGGTCGGCGGCGCTCACCGCCTTCCATTGACTCGCGTCGAGCAGGTAAGGGGCGGTCATCGGGTCTCCCGCGGTCCGCCGGGAACCCGGCAGATCTCGCGGCCATGACACCAGGGAGGGCAGCCGCAGCTCGGTGGGGGAGCGGCGGGGAATTCACCGCGGCGCACGGCGGAGACATGCTCGATCACTGCGGCGAGCGCGCCCTCAAGCCGCTCGAGATCCTTCGGCTCCTGCTTGAGTTTGCCGGCCTTCCGATCCACCTGCCACGGCTGCAGCGAGTGGACCCGCTCCCCCTTCTTGAGTTCGCGATACTCGACCCGACAGGCGGTGAGGCCGGGGCGCAGCAGGCTCAGGGCGTGGATGTAGAGTGGCACCTGCAGCACGACCTTTTCCTCCCACGCCTTGGGACCGCCCTTCCCCGGCGTGGAACTCTTCGAGCTCTTGTAGTCGACCGCGGCAATCAGATGCCGGGCATCGACTCGCTCATCGGCGCCGACTTCGATCCGGTCGATCCGGCCGCGGTAACGGACAGTCACCCCGCCCCGCACGAGGCTGACATCAGCGAAGCTGACCTCGTGCTCCGACACCGCGGTCCGTACCATCGCCGGCGCGCTCCGCTTGCCGGTGTCGAACATCTCATCGTGCAGTTCCGTCTCCGCCGTGAGGTAGCCGAGCAGCTGGCGGCTGAACTCCGCTTCCCGGATGGCGAGCAGTGTCGGATGGCCGAGGTGGCTGGTCTGCGCGATTTCACCGAGTGCCTCGTGCAGCGCCACCTCGAGCATCGGCTCGGCCCAGGCGAGATCCGACGCACGCAGGAAGACGGGCGCACCGTTGCGCTCGCGGGCGCGGTCGTAGAAGCGGCGCAGCACATCGTGCAGGATGGTGCCGCGGAGCGTGGCAGCGGGATCGTCGTCCGGATCCTCATGCTGTGTCAGCCTCAGCAGCCGCCCCGAGAAGTAGGCCCAGGGACACTTGGCGTACTCTTCCAGTTGCGTGGGGCTCCAGATGTAGTCATCGCCCCGCTCGGTGGTGAGCCAGGCGCGGAGCGACGGGTCCTCGATCCTTCCATTATATGGCCCCAGCTCGCCCGTCTGCCGCTCCCGCTCGACCTGCGCCACGCGAGCTGCATGCGCGATCGCGGCCGCATCCAGCACCAGCGGCGTGCCCGGCGTCAGCACCTGGGGTGTCGGAATCACAATCGTCCGCACCGCGGCGGCATCGGCGAGCTCTTCGAGGAAGACCGACGGAACCGTCTCCTGCCCGCCTTCCGCCAGGCGCGGCGCGGAGATGGTGAGGGAATCCGCCGCGGCGCTGACCAGGTCGCGGAAGAGGGCGCGCTCGCGGGTGTCCCAGATCTCACGAAGCTCAAGCGGGAGCCCGGCCGCCGCCATCCGACGACGTTCCTCTTCAGAAAAGAGCGAAGAAAGCGGTGCGCGGCGGGGGAAGAGATCGGACGTCAGCCCCACCACAAAGAGATGGTCGAAGCTCCGATACACCGCGGCAAGCCCTTCCAGCACCTGGACGCCGGCGGGTGTTTCGCTCCAGACCACGGCGTCGGTCGTCAGCATTCCGCTGAGTCGAGCGTGAAACTGACGGGTGGTCAGCGGCTCCTCTCCCCCGCCCCACCGGGTGAGGGCCGCGTGCCATTCGCGGGTGACGGCGCGAATGCCCTTCCAGCCGGTGAGATCGAGCCGGGCGACGCGAATGCGCTCGAAATCGGTCGGCGCGCGCGGCGCGAGCTGATAGATCCGCTTGCGGACCTCCCATGGATCCTCGTCCAGGAACTGGCTGAGCCAGTCGAGCCACTCGGCGAGGGCCCGCGGCTGGGCCAGCGGGGCGGCACGATCGGAGAAAGAGCGGAAGCCGTCATGGGCGAGGAGCGCGCGTTCGTGGGCCGGGAGCCGCGGCCGGTATCCCTCAGCTTCATCCCGCTCCGGCCGGGATGGATCGGTCCGCCGGACCAGTTCCTCGAACGCCTGTTCCCAGGCGGCGAGTCCGAGCAGTCGCTTCTCGTAGCCGAGAAAGGCGAGCAGGCGGGCATCGAGGGTGCTGGTGAAGTAGGGCTGCTCGGCCAGTTCAGTGAGGCCATGACGGGACCAGCCGTCGCCTGCAGCGGCAAGCAGCGCGAGCACCGCGCGGACGACGGGAATCTCGGCGTAAGCCACCCGGCGGCGGGCGGCGGCGGGGACACCAAGCCGCTCCAGCGCCTGCGCCAGGAGATCGACATAGGGGCGTGCCTGACGAGTGACGACGGCGATGCGGCCGAGCGGTGTGCCCTGATCGGCGAGGGCGCGGACGGCGTGGGCGACGGCCTCGACTTCGCGTTCGGTGTCGGGGGCGTCGATGACCGTTGTTGAACAGCTGGCGCGGTCGGGGACGCCCGCCCCTACCCGAGCTACGCAGACGCCGTTCAGGGTTTCCGCGTCTTCGCCGCTCCCGCTGGCGGAGAGGTCCGGCCCGAGATCGAGAGGTTCGGTCGTGTAGAGCACCACCCGGTCGAGTGCGGGCGAGTCGAGCAGCGCCCGCAGCAGCAGGCGCATGCCGCCCCGAAGATCGGAGACACCGAAGAGCCGCACCTCGCGGCGACCTCCAAGCTTTGTGCCTAGGAGCGGGGGACTGGCGGCGATGGCGACGGCGCAGTCGGCGAGATTGTCGCGGCCGTCGCGGCAGCCTTCGCGTTCGAGGTCGGCACAATAGAGCGCATACGCGCCGGCGAGGTCGGCGTTGCGGCGCTGCTCGAACTCTTCGGTCACGTCAGCCGGGACGAGCGCGGCTGCGTATTGCGCGGCTGTCACCCCCTCGGCGATCAGCTCGCCGAAATGCCGGGAGACAGCATCCACATACTCCGCCGGCCGCTTGAGGGTGGCGAAGAGCGACTGCCCGGCGCGGCGGAGGACGCTGGCGAGCAGGACCTCTCGTTCGAAATCGCCACACGGCTCCCGGTCGGTGTGACCCAGGCGGGCAGGCAGTTCCTGGAAGACGCAGAGCGGCGGATCGAACCAGCCGGGGATGCCGCGCTCGGTGGCAAGGCGGAGGAGGTCATCACGGATGCCGCCCTGGCGCAGCGCCAGGAGGTAGTGCGGCGACGGGAACGGGTCAGCGTCGGTGGCATGTCGCGGCGTGAGGAACCCGCCGGCGGCGTGCTCGAGGAGCCGGAGGGGATCGGTGCCGTGGATGAGGACGAGTTCGGCCATCGGGTGAAGGTGCCTGTCCGCGTGGAGGATCGCCAGTTGTGGCGGGAAAGATGGGCGGGGGGTGGGACAGTGGGGTGGGTTGAGGGGTGGGGCCTAGCCCCGCCCCTGCACTGCGATTGACTTCATGATGACGCCGTGGTGGTGGAGCGAAGCTCTACCCCTGCCCCGCCAATCCGACTGGCGGACAGTTACATCGGTAGAAAGAGGTCCTTCAGGGCCAGGACGAATGAGATCGCCGCTCCCGCTGGCCCCCACGGCAGGGCATCGCGTTCGATCCGTGGCGCCGGAATGTCGGGGGGGGCGGCGCCGGAGGCCACCTTGCGAGCCGGCGTCATGGAGCGAATGTTCCTCGACCCGCAACGCGTCGGCAGCCACCCTCCATCCCTCGACCACCGTGATCATCGCCCTGGCATCACCCCGTATCGCATTCACCCTCGATGAAGGACTGGAGAAGATCAGGCGGTGTCTGGCGGAGGCGTCGGCCCAGAGCGCAGAGATCATCTGCTTCCCCGAAGCCTATCTCCCGGGGCTACGGGGCCAGGACTTCGCCGTGTATCCCTGTGATCTATCGCAGCAGGAACGGGCACTCGCGACGGTGGCGGAGTGGGCGCGCAGCTATGCGGTGGCCACGATCCTCGGGATGGAGCGGCACACGGAGGCGGGCCGGCAGATTGTTGCCTTTGTCATCGACGCCCGAGGGCGGCATCAGGGTTATCAGACCAAGAACCAGCTCGACCCGAGCGAAGACCGGTTCTATGTCCCGGGCAACACCCGGCGGCTCTTCGAGATCAACGGAGTCAAGTTCGGCGTGGTGATCTGTCATGAGGGCTGGCGGTATCCTGAGACGGTGCGCTGGGCGGCGATGCGCGGCGCGAAGATCGTCTTTCATCCACAACTCACCGGAAGTGATACCACCGGTGTCCGTCTGACGGAGTTTGGTGCGATCGGCGGGCCGTACTACGAGCAGGCGATGCTGATGCGCAGCCGGGAGAACACGATCTTCTTTGCCAGTGTCAACTATGCGTTGCGCTTCCAGGAATCGGCGACGAGCCTGATCAACCCATCAGGCGAATGCCAGGCGTACCTGCCCTACGGGCAGGAAGGGGTCCTGGTGCAGACCATAAATGTCGAGGAAGCCACCGGCCTGCTCGCCACCCGCTTTGCCCCCGAGCGGTATGGTGAAACTCCCGCAAACAATCCGCTGACCGCTGACCGCTGACCGCTGCTGCTACCTGGTCGCGGTCCCTCCGCAGTAGCCGCCGTTCCCCGTATTCGGCCCCGTCTGGTAGACGTACTTGGAGATGTCGGTGAAGCTGGCGCCCCCCGGGGCCAGAATCCAGGTGAAGTCTTCGCGATAGGTGTTCCCAGTCGGGCCGGAGATGAAGAAGCCGCGCACGACGTGCGGGTTGCCGGAGACGACGGAGGCCGAGTAGGTGGCGGTTTGCCCGGAGGCCGGGGGATCTTCGTCGGTAATGTTGATCTGGTTGCCTGACACGGACAAGGTCAGTGTCGCGCTGCCGAATTCTGGCGGGGCGCAGTACCACTGCTGGTCGAACGTGCCTGCCCAGTCGCTGGGACTGCCCGACTGGCCGCAGGGGATGGTGACGTCGGCATCAGGAATGCTGGTCGTGTCGGTACCATCGTTGAAGGAGGCGTCCATGATCCTGGCCGGCTTCCGGGTGTTCTGGAAGCTCAACGTCGAGGTCAGGGACCCGGTAGGGCCGTCCACGTCGAGGTTCAGGTCGCCATCCAGGCTCGACGCGCAGGCGTTGGCCACCGAGTTGCTGGTGCCCCGGGCCATCTCGATGTGAAGCGGAGTGGCGGGATCCACCGTGAGGGTGGTCGAGTTGCCGGTGATGATCTCGGTGAATGTCCCGGTTCCCGAAACAGCGCCGCCGGTCGCGCCCAGCACGAAATCCATGTCGCCGGTGAGCATCCCCAGCCCGCCGGCGGTTTGCATGGTGAGGACGACGTGCCCACCGAAGCCGTCCCATGCGGTCGCCGGATCGCCATTGAAGGCGGCCGAGCCGCTCAAGTTGGTTTCGGTGCTCCCGTCTCCGTCACCATCGAGATCGAGGGAAAAGACGTAGGAGTTGGGCGGGGCCCCCGGGGTGGGATCGGGGGTGAACAGGATACCGGCCGAGCCGGGCGAGCCGGGATTGAGGGCGACGGGAAACACGCCGCCGGCTCCGCCGAGCCGCGGCATGATCAGCGTGACCCCGGTCGTGAGATAGGTGAGCATCGCCTCGACATCGGCGGGGAGCGGCTTGGAATCGGAACTGGAGCCGCAGGCGACCAGCAACAGGGCAAGGGTCCAACGACATTGGCGGTACATGGATTGCTCCCGGCCTGGGGGGAATGCGGTTCTGCTCCGACCTTGCGCTGGTGCGGTGCAGAGCCACGGATCGTCGGAGGTGTGGCCGCTACGATATCGCGCGGTACAGCCAGGGTCAATTGGGCCAGCAGCTGGTGGCTGACGGCTGACGGCTGACGGCTGGCGGCTGGCGGCCGATGGCTACAGCTGCCGGATCGCCGTCCCACCACAGAAGCCGCCGTTTCCCGTATTCGGCCCTGTCTGATAGACGTACTTGGAGATGTCGGTGAAGCTGGGCCCGACTGTCGTCGCTGACGATGACCTCATCACCGGCGGGGAGGGAAGGCCTCCACACTCGGGAGGGGGAACCGTTCCTATATTTACGCTGCACGACAGGATCCCCCCACGCTCGGTGGTGACCCATGCCTGCTCTCTGGCCCTCCCGTACGCTCGAACGCTGGCGGACAGCCCTCGCAGGCTACGAGGATGTTGTTGCCAGGCAGGGGGTGGCAAAGCTGCCGGAGCGGGATCAGTGGTATCGGCGGGAGCTGCCCGCGGCCATCGCGGCTCGGCGCCCGCGGCACATCACG
Organism: Gemmatimonadota bacterium; assembly: GCA_031413355.1. GTDB lineage: Bacteria > Gemmatimonadota > Gemmatimonadetes > Gemmatimonadales > GWC2-71-9 > JADJOM01. Next base: position 8,510 of record JANOFA010000736.1, read on the forward strand.
CTCGCAGAGCTGGTCCGGCTGACGGAATGGAAAATGTCGCGGGGGAAGTGGCGCGCCCCCAACCTGGTCCTGGTGAAGGGCAATTCGGCGGCTGCGGTCCGTGCCGCCACGGTGGAGGGACTCGGACTGGTGCCCGATCCCACTGCGCCGATCAGCCGGATTGCGGAGCTGTCCGGGGTCGGGCCGGCGACGGCGTCCGCGGTCGCATCAGCGGCGGAACCCGGCATCTATCCCTTCTTCGATGAGCTGGTGGCCGAGCAGATCCCCGGTTTGGGCCAGGTGGCGTTCACGATCGGGTACTACCGACGGTATGCGGAGCAGCTCCGGGCGCGGGCTGCTGCGCTGGGCGGGCGGTGGACACCGACGATGGTGGAGCGGGCACTGTGGGCGGATGTCGGCGGAAAGGCAGGGGGGCGGTAGGGCCACCGTGCCCGGCCGGCGGGTGAGGCCGCCCGCCCCCGCCCTCACCGCGCAGAGTGGGAGGGGCGACGAAGCACTTTCCTGATCCGGAGGCTGTTGGAGACCACGCTGAAGCTGCTCAGCGCCATGGCGGCCGACGCGATGGCGGGATTCAGACGATATCCGAGCGGGTGATACAGCACGCCGGCCGCGATGGGTATGCAGACGATGTTGTAGGCGAAGGCCCAGAACAGGTTCTGCCGGATGGTCCGCAGGGTCGCCCGGCTGAGCTCGAGGGCGGTGGCCACGCCGCCGATGTCGCCATTGACCAGCGTCACCTGGCCCGCATCCATGGCGACGTCGGTCCCGGTCCCGAGCGCAATACCGATGTCGCCCGCCGCCAGCGCAGGGGCGTCGTTGATCCCGTCGCCCACCATCGCGACGACATGACCAAGCCGCTGGAGCCGCCGGATCTCCTCCAGCTTGCCCTCCGGCAGCACCCCCGCCACGACCCGGGTCACCCCCACCTGCCGGCCGACGACATCGGCGGCAGACTGCTGGTCGCCGGTAAGCATAACGATCTCGATGCCCCGCTCCCGCAGCCGCGCGATGGCCGCAGCGCTGCCGGGCCGGACCCGGTCAGCGATACCAACGATGCCGGCCAGCACGCCGTTGATGGCCACATACACCTCGGTGTCGGGACCGTCGGCCTCGACTGGCAGTGGCGAGACGCCCATGCGGGTGAGCATTGTCCGGCCACCGACGGCGACGGCGTGGCCCTCGACCCGCCCCCGCACGCCGATGCCGGCCTCGCTCTCAAACGACTCGGGGTCCGAGAGACGCAGCCCCCGCTCCGCCGCCGCCCGGACGATTGCATCGGCCAGCGGATGCTCGCTCAGCCGCTCGAGTGAGGCGGCCAGGCCAAGCATCAGGTCGGAGGGGAAGCGGCCATCGGGGGCGAGGAGCCGAGTCACACTGGGCTTCCCCTCCGTGATGGTCCCGGTCTTGTCGAGCACCACCGTGTCGACGGAGGCGGCGCGCTCCAGCGCTTCCCCACCCCGGATGAGGATACCGAGTTCCGCGCCCCGGCCGGTGGCCACCATGACCGCGGTGGGCACCGCCAGTCCCATGGCACAGGGGCAGGCGATGACGAGCACGGAGACGGCAAAGACCACCGCGTTAGCCCAGCGAGGCTCGGGGCCCACCACCCACCAGACCACGAGGGTAGCGAGCGCGATCACGAGCACGACCGGGACGAAGACAGCGGCGATGCGGTCGGAGAGGCGCTGGATCGGCGGCTTCTGACCCTGGGCGTCGCGGACCAGGCGGAGGATCCGCGCCAGCACGGTGTCGCGGCCGACCCGGAGAGCCCGCATGCGCAGGGCGCCGTTGCCGTTGAGGGTGCCGCCCACGACGTCGTCGCCAGCGCGCCGCGTGACCGGCAGCGGTTCGCCGGTGAGCATCGACTCGTCGACCGCGCTGGTGCCGCTGACGATGACGCCGTCGACCGGCACCCGCTGGCCCGGCCGCACCAGCAGTTCGTCGCCCGGCAGCACCGCGTCGAGGGGGACTTCCTGCTCCGCGCCATTCCGCAGCACGACGGCCCGGTCCGGCCGGAGCCCCGCCAGGCGCCGGATGGCGGCTCCGGTCTGATGCCTGGCCCGGGCCTCGAAGTAGTTGCCCAGGAGGACGAACCCCACGATGAACAGCACCGCTTCGTAGTAGACCGCGGGGGAGATGCCGCGGAGTTCAAGCGCGCGACTGTTGAAAGTATTGGCCGCGCTCAGTGCCAGCGCCGCGATACTGCCGAGGGCGATCAGCGTGTTCATGTCCGCGCTCCGGTGGCGCAGCGCGGACCAGGCCCCAAGGAAGAACCGGGAGCCGGCCCAGAACACCAGCGGAGGGACCACCTGCAGCATGCCGAGACGAATGAGATCCGGATCGAGCCTGACCAGGCCCGGCACAAGACGAACCATGAGGATGCTCACCAGCATCATGAGCCGGGAGAACGGGTCGCTCATGTCAGGCACGACGTCGAACACCATGAGCGGCGCGGAGAGCACCATGGCGAGCAGCGCGGCCGCGAGGGTCACCCCCACCTTGAGCCGCAGCCCGCGCAGCTCGGCGAGGTAGCGGGTCTCCTCGGCTGCCAGCTCCTCCTCGACCGTGCGATCGGGCCGGGGAAGATCGGCCCCGTAGCCGGTGTTGACGATGACGTCGATCAGATCGCGCGGGGAGGTACGCACCGGGTCGTACACCACGGTGGCGGCGTTGGTCATGAGGTTGACAGTGGCGGTGGCCACGCCGGGCGTACGCTCCAGCTGCCGCTGGATCCGGGCGCTGCACGCGGCGCAGGTCATCCCCTCAACCGTCATCTCCACCGACGGCAGCTCGACCGGGGCGGACGATGGCCTGCTCACCGGCCGGAGATCCCGGTGACTGGTTGGCTGATTCGGGCGACGGGCATGCTGTCCGGCTCCGGAAGGGGTATCCACTCACGCCTCATCGAAGCTAGCCACGCAGCGGGGACCATAGAAGCTCGCGACCGGGTGGCGCCACTCTTGAGCCGGGTCCATGGCTGCGGTAGGTTGAAGTCATGCCTTCCCCATCAACGCGACGCGACACCCTGCTCAGCGCAGTGGTTCTCGCCGGTGTGGCGATTCCCGCCTGGATCTACACCGCCCGCATGGCGCTCATGCCCGCCGGCATGGACATGGGCGACATGAGCATGCCCATGGACATGCCGATGGACATGCCGATGAGCGGCGGCATGGACTGGACCGGGGCGAGCTACGGCAGCCTCTACCTCATGTGGGCGGTGATGATGGTAGCAATGATGCTGCCCTCCGCCGCCCCCGCCATCCTCACCTATCGCTCGGCGGATGCCGACCGCTCGCCGCTCGCGGCGCGGGGCGGTTTCCTGCTGGGGTACCTCGCGACCTGGGCAGGTTTCAGCGCGGTGGCGGCGCTGATCCAGCTTCAGCTCAACCGCGCCATGCTGCTCACGCCGGCAGGGGCCAGCACTCGGCCGCTCCTCACCGCCGCCCTCCTCCTCGCGGCTGGGCTGTACCAGTTCTCTCCGCTCAAGCGGACCTGCCTCGGTCGTTGCCGGCTGCCGCTCGCGGGCACCGACCCCGGCGGCGCCTTCCGCGCCGGGGTCGCCTACGGCACACAGTGCGTGGGATGCTGCTGGCTGCTGATGCTGCTGCTGTTCGTGGCGGGGGTGATGACGCTCTGGTGGGTCGCCGTGCTCTCGGTGGTCGTCTTCGTGGAGCGGGTCGGCCCGTGGCGACGGTGGGCCGAGCGGCTCATCGGGGCGGGTTGCCTCGTTGCCGCGGCGTGGATATCGCTGGCTCGTTAGATCGTTCGCATCCACTGCTCCATCCCTCACGGACGCCCGCCGCTACCTTGTCTGCAGCTTCAGGGCAGACGCCCAGACCTCATGATAGACACCGGCCCGGGCATGTCCCTGCACCTTCCCAACGGCCGACTTGAAGTTGTCGTAGTCGAGGTCCTGCACCGCCTGCGCGACGGCAAGCGCCACCGCCTCTCGTGGCGCCTGGGCCCGAAAGCGGTAGTCGGCCGCCGGATCATGCACAGTGGGGCCAAGCGCGGGCAGTATTCCGGAGCGCAGCCGGTCGAGATCGGCGGCGACCCGGGCACGCACGGTGAGGGTGCCGGCAAGGCGGTCCCATGGTTTTTCGACAATGCTGTAGAAACCGGAGGTGGTGAAGAGCCACATGGGAGCGCCCCGCCGGAGAGAGGAAAAAGGAGTTCGAAGAATGATGGGCTGGGGGTGTGACACTGCGACATGTCACTGGGACTACAACGGGCGGAACAGGTCCTTGAGTTGAATGGTGAAGGGTGCGGTAGCTGCCGCTGGCCACCACTGGAGCGTCTCGCATTCGATGCGTGGCACGCGATCGGCTGGGGCCCATACCTCGACGACCTCGTGCTCAAGGTCCACGATCCAGTAGACCGCCACCCCTGCCGCCTGGTAGCGCACCCGTTTGGCGAAGCGATCCTGG
>JANOFA010000737.1:0-1550 GCA_031413355.1 Gemmatimonadota bacterium
GTCGATGGCGTGGACATCTTTCATCCCGTTGCCGGTCTGCTGGTGACCGGCGGCAACCCGGTGTTAGGCAGTTTCCGGCCGCTCGGGGGTTTCTTTCACTTCTCGCTCACTGTCCGCGCCACCGGGAGCAAGGTGGTCACCCCCGATCTGAACTATGACGGCAACGGCACGACGGTCGGCAAGGGCGACGAAATCTTCGCCCCGATGCCGCAGCTCGAGGCAGCGCTCGGCCTCTACAAAGGCATGAACGGCTTTCTCGCCATAGATCTGCTCGGTTCCGCGATCCTGATTCCGACCACGGTGGTGGATGGGCTTTCGGTGGATCCGGACGCGCGGAAGATCGGTGATATCGCACTGGGTCTCGGCTATGGCGCGCGTGTCGGCGTCTTTCCCGGGAAGGGCATCATCCCGTCGGTCGCAGTCTCCGCCATGCGTCGGAGCGTCCCGCGCATTGGGTATGGTGATCTGACGGGTGGCGATGAATATGAGTTCAGCACCAATCTCGATGCGACCTCGCTGCGCGGGACGGCGGGCTATCACCTCGGGATCTTCGACCTCGGTGCTGGTCTGGGTTGGGACAAATACACCGGCGATGCCCGGATCACCTTCCAGGATCAGATCCTGCTGGTGCCGCGGCTGGTCACCATCAATCTCGACAACGCCCGGACGATGGCCTTCGCGAGCCTCGGGCTCGATCTCTCCGTGCTGAAGATCGCCGCCGAGTTGGGGTATCAGTTCGCGAAAGACAAGACCCGGAAGACGACCTTCACCGGAAACAATCCGGTGGACAGCCGGCTGTACGCGAGCGGGGGCATCAGGCTGGCGTTCTAGGATCGTGACGGGGCCGCCGTAAGGGGCCGCATGCATGCGGCCCCTGCGGCGACGGCGAATGCCGGCCGTGTTGCATCCACCTGTCCCTCATGTCTGGCGCCCGCCCGGCCGATACTCCCAGCCATGAACTCCGCTCGATCCGCATCACCCGCGCTCCAGGCACTCCTCCGACTGGTGCCGTTGCTCCTCGCCACTCCGCTCGTCGCCCAGACCGGGAGCTGTCCCGCCGACAGTAGCAGCAGTACCCGCGTCTGTCAGGCGGGCGTCGATGCACTGACGATCTTCCTCCCCCTGGAAGGCGTCCTGGTGAGCGGGGGCAACCCGGTGCCGGGTACGGCCGGAGCCCTGGGCAGGTTTGGCCGGTTCCGCCTGACGGCACGCGTCGGCTTTGCTGCCGCGACGCTGCCGTCCACCGCCTACGATGGCGTGAGTGACACGGTGCCTGCAGACAAGCGCCTGCTGATTCCGGTGCCGCGGCTGGATCTGTCGGTCGGGCTGCTCAGCAAGGCGCTGCCGCTGGGAACAGCATCAATCGACCTGCTCGGATCGACCGTGCTGCTCCCGACCGGTGTCAGCAGCCGCTACACCATCGACCAGACTGCCCGAAAGATCGGCTCGCTCGCACTCGGGCGCGGATTCGGCCTGCGGGCGGCGCTGGTAATGCCGGCTCCGAAACCCACCGTATCGCTCAGCGTGATCAAGCGCGACCTGCCCACCCT
>JANOFA010000738.1:0-1077 GCA_031413355.1 Gemmatimonadota bacterium
GCATGAATGCGATCACGCTGATGGTTTCCCGCATCCCGCTCGCCATGAGCCGTGACGGATTGATGCCCGGTGCCTTTGATACGGTAAATGCCGGCGGGACGCCGACGGTGGCGCACTGGGTGAGCATCGGAATGGCGGTCGGATTCATCCTGTCAGGCACCTTCGAGGAGGTCCTGGCACTGGCGGCGTTCTTCTTCGTGGCGAGCTACACGATGTCGTTCGTGAGTGTCTTCGCGCTGCGGCGGAACGAGCCGGACGCACCGCGGCCGTATCGTGTTCCGGGTTTTCCCTGGACCACCGGGCTGGTGCTGGTGGGGTCGCTGGCCTTCCTGGCAGGTTCGGTGGTGAGTGACCAGCAAAACAGCATCCGGTCCATCGTGCTCCTGGCTGCAAGCTATCCCATCTACCGACTGATACTCGTGTCCCGGAAGCGGGTCCGGGAGGAGACGCCATGACCGACCAGGGGGTGCGTTTCAGCCGGGCCATTGTCCGGCCCCCCGCTGACAGCTTCGCGGCGGGTTTGACCGTCGCCACTCTTGGCCCACCCGATCTCGCGCTCGCGCGGGTGCAGCATGCGCAGTACTGCGTGGCCTTGCAGCGGCTGGGCGTGACCATCCTGCCGGTTCCGCCCGATCCGGTCTATCCCGATTCGACATTTGTCGAGGACACAGCCGTCGTCACCCGGCACGGAGCGATCCTCGCCCGACCGGGCGCGCCAAGCCGGCAGGGCGAGGTGACGGTGATCCGCGAGGTGCTGGAAAGTCAGTATGCGACCGTGGCGGAGATCATGGCCCCCGGGACGCTCGATGGCGGCGACATCTGTCAGGCGGATGGGCATTTCTTCATCGGTCTCTCGCACCGTACCAACGAAGAAGGTGCCCGGCAGCTCACCATCTGGCTGAGCCGGTTCGACTATACCGCCTCGATGATCAATATCCGGGAGAGCGGCGAGCTGCTGCACCTGAAGAGCGGCATCGCCTGGCTGGGCGACCGGCGCTTGGTCGTGGCCGAGGCGCTCGCCGGCCATCCCGCGCTGCGCGGGTACGAGCAGGTCGTGGCGAGCGAGGAGGAGACGTA
>JANOFA010000739.1:0-8945 GCA_031413355.1 Gemmatimonadota bacterium
CTGGCACCGATCGCGGCATCGACCTCGACCGGCGCACCCCGGACGGGGCGCAGCACGACGACCTCACCGACCAGCAGCGTGCTCTGGCGAAACAGCGTCCGGTCCACGGCCAGACTGTAACTCCACCGGCTGCCTGGCTCGACCGCGCCCAGCTGTGTTTCGTCGCCAAAGGTCCATGCGGCGTTGACGTGGAACCGGGTCCGACCCCACGAGCGGGTCGCGATCGCCTTCAGGCTCACCCGGGTGGCATCGCCGCCGAGTGAGCCGACCGGCAGGAGGAGATCGGCGCGCGCAGCAAGCGCGGGGAGCATCAGGCCTTCGGTATTGAAGTTGTACAGCCCGAAGAGCCGGAGGCCGGCCACACCCCAATCGGTGTTCCCGCCCGCCGCGCTCCCGGCCACCGGCAGCTTGAGGCCGAGCTGACCGTTGCGGACGACGCCGTATTCGAGCTCGGGCGTAAAGGCGTGGAGATCGGTACCGCCCCGCTCCCGCTCGTAGGCGTAGGGCAGGAGCAGCTCGAAGGCGTGGCGCTCTACCGGATACGCATCCTCGGTGAGCACGGGGCGGTCGTCGTCCAGGTTGCGGTAATCAATTTGTGCAGCGAGGCGAGACACAGGTGCGATGAGCACGACGGCAGCAAGGGCAAGCCAGCGGTGCGTCGGCGGGTTCTTGGTGAGCGGCATGGGCGGAACCTATCCGCCGGAGGTTACCTCTCTCTCAAGGAATGATTAGGGTTTCTTGAGAATCGACCGGGCTTCCCGGGAGGCGGCTAGGCTAATCCCGGGCAAATACAGGACGGAGTCCCGATGCGGGTGCTGGTGGTGGAGGACGAAGCCAAGGTCGCTCGCTTCCTCGTGCAGGCCCTCGAGGAAGAGGGCCATGCCGTGGATGCGGCCGGCGATGGGGTGGAGGCTGGCAACCTGGCGCACGTCAATGCCTACGATCTCATCCTGCTCGATGTGCAACTCCCCCGGATGGACGGCCTGCAGCTCGCCGCCGAACTGCGGCGCAGCGGCCTCCAGTGCCCCATCCTCATGCTCACCTCCCGGGATTCCACCCAGGATGTGGTTCGCGGCCTCAACGCCGGCGCCGACGATTACCTGACCAAGCCCTTCGCGCTGGAGGAGCTGCTGGCCCGGGTGAACGCCCTCACCCGTCGGCAGCTCGGTCCCGTCACCGGAATCCTCCGCTTCCAGGACCTGGAAATGGACCGGCTCCGGCGGGTGGTGAAGCGGGGCGGCCGAGCACTGGACTTCTCCCCGCGCGAGTTCCGGCTGCTGGAATTCTTCCTGCTCAATCCTGAGCGGGTGGTCAGCCGCACTACCCTGCTGGAAAAGGTGTGGGACATGTCCTTCGATCCGGAGACGAATGTCGTGGATGCCCACATCTCCAATCTCCGCAAGAAGCTCGAGGAGGGGGATCGCCCTCGCCTGATTCAGACCGTTCGGGGTGCCGGCTACGCGCTGCGGCCGGTCGGGACCGAGGCATGAACCGCTCGTTCCGGATGGCCCTCGCCCTGCGAACGGCCGTCGGAGTGCTGGCCCTGACGCTCCTCCTGGGAGTCATCAGCGCCGTGGCGCTGCGCAGCCTGCTCTACCGCCAGCTGGACGAAACGCTGGTGCACCTCGCCGAGGTCGAGGCGCAGGCGGGGGCGGCGCACACCAGTTCGGAATTCGAGTTCCACGAGGGGGTGCTGCTCACCGCGCGCCCGGGGCCGAGCGCGGAACTGACCCGGTATGCCCAGCTGTGGACCAGCGACGGGCAACCACTGCTGCGGAGCCGGAACCTGCCGGCCGACCTGCTGCTGCCCGCGACCGCAGTGGCAGCCGCGCGGGAAGGGCGGATCGTCTGGGACACGCACCACTGGCGGGGTGAGCGGCTGCGCTGCGTGGTCTACCCGCTGCAGCTCGTGGGAGTCGCCCACGGGATGCACCTGCTGCAGGTGGCGGCACCGCTCGCTCCGCTGGAGCGGACGTTGCGCGACTTCCTGCTGCTGGGCCTGTTCCTCAGCCTGCTGTCGGTGGGGGCCGCGTTTCTGGTGGGATGGCGAATTGCGGGGGTGGCCCTCCGACCCACCGCGGAGATCACCGCCCAGGCGGAGGCGATCCGGGAGGGGACTCCCACGCCGACGATCACCGCCCACGCCGATGCCGCCGAGTTCGCCCGCCTGGTTCAGGTGCTGAACGCCATGCTCGGCCGGCTCGACCGGGCGTCCGCGGTACAACGCCGCTTCACCGCCGATGCCAGCCATGAGTTGCGCGGTCCGCTGACCGCGCTCCGCGGCGAGCTCGATCTCGCACTCAAGCGCGAGCGGACCCCGGAGGAGTATCGCACGACGATTGCGCGGTGCCGCGAGGAGGTCATTCGCCTCACCCGGGTCGCCACCGACCTGCTCACTCTCGCACGCAATGAAGCCGGACTGACCCCGCAGGATACCACCGACGTGGACCTGCACCTCGTGGCAGAGCGCGTGGTCGGTCGATTCCAGGCTGTCGCCGCGGAGCGCGGACTCCGGTTCGCCCTGTCGGGTCCGGCGACGGAGGTGCGTGGGGACCTCGCGATGCTGGAGCGCGTCATCGGCAATCTGGTCGACAACGCGGTCAAGCATTCGCCCGCGGGAGGGACCGTCGCGATCGAGCTGGCGTCCGGGGATACCGTGGCCCTCACCGTGCGCGACCAGGGGCCTGGAGTGGCCCCGGCGGATCAGCCTCAGCTGTTCAATCGGTTCTTCCAGGGCGACGGGCGGCATGAGGAGAGCCACAGCACGGGCCTGGGGCTCGCCATCGCAAAGGCGGCTGCCGAAGCCCACGGCGGCCGCCTCGCGTTCCTCGGCAATGATCCGGGTGCGGTGTTCCGGCTGACCCTTCCCCGGCCCACCGGAGGCTAACCATAGGGACCCGCGCCGCCCGGCATTATCTCGTACAACGCCCCACGATCTGGGAGCGAATGGGGAGAACGAAGGTCGGAAGGGTGAAGCGGTCAACGAGGAGGGCGCTGAACCCTGCCCCGCCGAGCAGCCGCTCCGTATCGCGGCACAACTCGCACCCATCAAAGAGCCAGCGCCAGAATCCCGCCAGCCTGATCTGCCAGGTTCGCCCGGCCGACCCGGGGGGCGCCGCCACATGCTCGATGGCGAGGTACCGCCCTCCCGGGCGAAGGACGCGCCGGACTTCGCGGAGCACAAATTCGGGATCTCGTACCGAACAGAGCAGGAGCGTTCCCACCACCACATCGACGCTTCCGGTGGCCAGCGGGAGTCGCTCGGCGTTCCCGGCGACGATGGTGATTCCCAGGCCCCGGCGCCCGGCCTCGCGGACGAGCACGGGGTGGGCATGCAGGTTCGGTTCGACCGCTACGACATGAGTGCCGATCGGGTAGTAGCGGAAGTTGGTGCCGGCTCCCGGGCCCAATTCGAGTATCTCGGGCGGCACGTCGCTGAACAGCGCGCTCTTCACCCGCCGGTAGCCGTCATCAAAGTGCCGGTCGACCAGGCGGAGCAACCCGAGGTTGAACCACTGCGACCACGAATGCCGGCGATTCCCCGGACGCCCCGCCACGCTCCACATGGTCCTGCCCGTCATCCGGTCGTAAAGGTAAACAGCATCCCGTAGTGGCTGCCGTGCTTCCAGCCGACGCCCATCATCCCCACCGGTTGACCGGCGTGGGTCCCACCCATCATTCCGCTCGTCGCCCACTGCCCGCCCATCGTCGTCCAATTGTTCATGTCCATCATCTGGTTCTGCCCATCGGTCATGCCCGCCCCGACGTGAATCGTGAACTGGGTACCGGCCGCGAGCGGGTTGGTGGGGGTGCAGGTCAGCGTGGTGAGGTCGGGGCTCCAGCCACAGCTCATGGGAACCGCGGGGCCGCCGATCCCGCCCTGATGCAGATCCATGTACTGCTCCATCCCGGCCATCATCGGTTGCCCGAAGGTGAGTGTGATGGTCGTCGACGTCGCCACCGCGGTTGCGGCAGGTGTGGGGCTGACTGAGGCGAGCGTGGCCGACGCCGGGCCGGTGGAATCGCTGCAGGCGCTGAGCGTGAGGGCGACGATCCCGGCCATCGCGGTCAGTGAAATGAGTCGAAACATCGGGGGCTCCAGTCTGTCAGTGATGCAAACGCTGGTGAAACAGCGGTCGGCCCCATCGGGGCCGTCCGGGGTACGAGCCATCGCCGGGACCGTGTTGTCGCGGTCCCGGCGGGTCGACGTCATGGCTTGCCGTGGGGAGTCGTCAGCTTGCGCGTCGCGCGCTCAGCGGGCGCCGTGGCCGGGGCCTGGAACATTGCCTCCAGTCGTGCCCGCTGATCCGGCGTGAGGATGGCCAGCGCCTCGTCATAGGCCTGCCGCCGCGTCACCATCGGGACATGTTGCGTGTTGTGGGGCTTGCCACCGAGATGGGTAAAGCTGTGCTTCTCGGTCCGGATGGCGATGCTCAGATCGTCCAGCCGGTTGAACTGCTCATCGGTCAGCTGCAGCACTTCCTTCTGTGCCATGATCTGCTGCACCACCTGATGGGGCTTGAGACCCCGGAAGGCCTGGGGAACCGGGCCATCGGCGCGGGCCGTGGTCGTGGCAGTGAGCAGCAGGGCGGCAGCGAGTCCAAGTACGGTGCGGGCGGTCATGGGATCCTCCTTGGTACATGATCAGCGGCTCGGCTGATCGCGGGTTCGGTGACTCGGTGTGTCAACCTTCGCGATCAATATTGCTCGGCGGTGCTGAGGCGAGGCTGAGGTCCACCTTAGGGAATGTTGAACATCGCCACCCGGCGCCCCGGTGCCGCGGGAACACGCGGCTTTAGCCGCGACCTCACGGCAGCGGGCCGATGCCTGACGCCCCCGCTCGTCTCGCAGCCGCCCTCAATGCAGAGGGTGAGCCGGAGGTTACGGATCCTTGAGATTTGTTTCGGACTTCCGGGCCGACCATTAGGCTTGAGCGCTCCACCATCTCACCTGCGCGCCTGAGGACGACATGCCCCAGCACGACCACCACCATCACCCCACTCCCCCCACTGCGGCGGTGCCAGGCGACACGCATGGTGAGCCGGCTACGCCTCCAGCCGCGGCGCGACAGACGGCGGGCATGCACCACGATCACGCCTCCGCCATGGCCGACCCGGCGATGGCCCAGCAGATGGAAGCCGACATGCGCCGACGGTTCTGGGTCGCGCTCGTCTTCACCATCCCGGTGGCGCTGCTCGCAGGCCATATCCCCGGCGTGCCGATGCTGGTACACCCGCCGCTGGCCAACTGGCTCGGCCTGCTGCTCTCGACACCGGTCGTCTGGTGGTGCGGCTGGATCTTCATTGCCGGCAGCTACCACGCGCTTCATGCCCGCAAGCTCGACATGTCGGTCCTGATCGCCACGGGTGTGCTGGCCGCCTGGCTGGCCAGCGTGTACCTGACGGTGATCGGCGAGCCGGTCGCGTTCTACGAAGCGGCGGCGATGCTGGTGACCTTCGTGCTGTTCGGTCACTGGATGGAGATGAAGTCACGCCGGGGCACCTCGGATGCGCTGCGGGCGCTGTTCGATCTCGTCCCACCGACCGCGCGGGTCCTCCGGAACGGCGTGGAAGCCACGGTGCCGACGAGTGAAGTGATCGTCGGCGACCAGCTCCGCCTCCGTCCCGGTGACAAGATCCCGGTCGACGGCGCGATGGTGGAAGGCGAGACCGACGTCGACGAGGCGCTGGTCACCGGGGAGAGCCGGCCGGTCAAGAAGAGTGCTGGCGACGGGCTGATCGGTGGCGCGATCAACGTGAGCGGCGCGGTGACGATGCGGGCCACCAAGGTGGGAAGCGACACGGTGCTGGCCCAGATCGCCGCCCTGGTCGCCACGGCGCAGAACTCCAAGGCACCGGGGCAGCGACTGGCCGATCGGGCCGCCGCCGTCCTGGTCGTCGTCGCCGTCGGCGCCGGCGTGCTCACCTTCATCGGCTGGACTGTCCTGGGCGACGCTCCGTTCGTCACCGCGCTCACCTTTGCCATCTCCGCCGTGGTCATCGCCTGTCCCGACGCCCTCGGCCTAGCCACCCCGACGGCCGTCGCGGTGGCGACCGGGCTCGGCGCCCGCCACAACATCCTGATCAAGGATGCGGCGACACTGGAAGGGGTGAGCCGGATCCAGACCGTCGTGCTCGACAAGACCGGCACCATCACGGAAGGGAAGCCGAGCGTGACGGATGTCATCCCAGCGCCCGGCGCAACCGAGGAAGAGGTCCTCCGTAACGCCGCCGCCCTCTCCAGTCAGTCCACCCACCCGCTGTCGCTGGCGATCGTCGCCGCGGCCACGGCGCGCGGACTCGACGCCACGCTCCCCGGTGACCAGATCACCAGCGTCCCCGGCCAGGGGTTGCGCGGGATGATCGGCGGCATGCCCGTCCTGGTGGGCAACGCCGCGCTGCTGCGCGAGGCCGGCGTGGACCTGACCGCGCTCGGGGCAGACGCCTCACGACTGGGGCAGACCGGACGCTCGCTGGTCTACGTTTCCATCGGTGGCAAGGCGCTCGGCGTCGTCGGTATCACCGATGCGATCCGTGGCTCTTCACGACAGGCGATCACCGATCTCAAGGCGATGGGCATCCGGCCCGTGCTCCTGAGCGGCGACCTCAAGGCCACGGCGGAACAGGTCGCCAGGGAGGTCGGCATTGACGAGGTCTACGCCGAAGTCCGGCCGGAGCAGAAGGCGGAGTATGTGAAGCGGTTGCAGGCAGAAGGCCGCTTCACTGCGATGGTGGGCGACGGGGTAAATGACGCACCCGCCCTGGCGCAGGCCGATATCGGCATCGCGATCGGCGCCGGGACCGATGTCGCGATCCAGGCGGCGCAGGTGGTGTTGATGCGCTCCGATCCGACCGATATCGCCCGCGCCGTCCGGCTGAGCAAGGCCACCGTGCGGAAGATGAAGCAGAATCTGGGCTGGGCGAGCATCTACAATCTGCTGGCGATCCCGGTCGCTGCCGGCGTGTTCTACCCTTCGCTCGGCTGGTCCCTGCGCCCCGAAATCTCAGCCCTGCTCATGTCCGCGTCCTCGATCATCGTGGCGCTGAACGCCGTGTCGCTCAGGCGGACGAAGCTCTGACGCCGAGCACAATGAACCGGTGACCGAACAACTCGGGCCGCCCGAGGACCTTCCCGCCATGGCAATTCGCTCGAATCGCGGTGTCCAATCGGCGCTCGGTGCCGCCCTGCTCTTCGGCGCCAGCACGCCGCTCGCCAAAGGGTTGCTGGCGAGCGTGCCTCCCCAGCTTCTTGCCGGTTTCCTCTATCTCGGGTCCGGGTTGGGCCTGGGAGCGTGGTGGCTTTGGCGACGTCGAGCGCGCGACGTACGGGAAGCGATCCTCACCCGGCGCGACCTCCCCTGGCTCGGCGGCGCCATCGGGTTCGGGGGATTCCTCGGACCCCTGCTGCTCCTGCAGGGGTTGTCCCACACCCCAGCCTCCGCGGCATCCCTGCTGCTCAATCTCGAAGGTGTACTCACGGCCGTCCTGGCCTGGACGTTGTTTCGAGAGAATGTGGATCGGAGGATCGTGCTGGGGATGGTGACGATCGTGGCGGGCGGAGCACTTCTCGCCTGGCAGGGACGGCTGGAGTGGGGCGGGCTCCTCGGTCCCCTCTTGATCGCGGGGGCCTGCCTCTGCTGGGCGATCGACAACAATCTCACCCAGAAAGTGTCGGCCAGCGATCCGATTCAGATCGCGGCGCTCAAGGGGGGCGTCGCCGGCAGCGTCAATCTGGCGATCGGTCTTGTCCTTGGCAGCCCGCTCCCGCCCCTGCCCAGGATTGGTTCCGCGCTTTTGCTCGGCTTGTTCGGGTACGGATTGAGCCTTGTGCTGTTCGTCCTGGCGCTCCGCAGTCTAGGGACCGCGCGCACCGGGGCGTATTTCTCCACCGCGCCGTTCGTCGGCGCGATCCTCTCCCTGCTCCTCTGGCACGAACCGGTGACCATCCCGTTGCTCACCGCGGGGGCCCTCATGGCGTTCGGCGTCTGGCTGCACCTCACGGAGCGCCACGGGCACGTCCATACCCACGCACCGCTGGCGCACGCGCACGCCCACCGCCACGACGACCATCACCGGCGCACCCATGCACCGGATGATCCATCCGGCGAACCGCACACCCACACGCATGCCCACGATCCGCTGCGCCATTTGCATTCGCACTATCCGGATATTCATCATCGGCACGGGCACGAGCAGCCCCCCTGACTTCGCCGCTGCGTCAGGCGGCCTCCTCCCTCATTGAAGCGGTCCGGCTTCCGAAGAGCCAGTACAGCGCCGGCAGCACCACCATGTTGAGCGCCGTCGCCGACAGCAGTCCGCCGAGAATCACAATTGCCATGGGCGTCTGCAGCTCGTTGCCCGGCTTCCCGCCTCCGATCGCCAGCGGAATCAGGGCCAGCCCGGCGGTGAGCGCCGTCATTAGGATCGGCGACAGCCGCTCCAGCGAACCACGCACGATCGCCTCCCGAAACGAAACACCGTCGGACAGCAACCGCTGATAGTGCGCCACCAGCAGAATCCCATTCCGGGTCGCAATCCCGAACAGCGTGACGAAGCCGACGAGCGACGCAATACTGACGATCCGGCTGGTGAGCATCACGGCAAGCACCCCGCCGATCAGCGCCAGCGGCAGGTTCACCATGATCAGCGTGGCCGATCGGGCGGAACGAAACTCGGTGAACAGGATCAGGAAGATCACCGTGAAGGCAATGAGGGAGAGCGTGGCGATCGTGCGGCTGGCCTCCTCCTGGCTCTCGAACTGCCCACCGTAGGAGACATGATATCCTGCCGGCAGCGTGACATCCGCCGCGACTCGCCGCTCGATTTCCGCCACCGTGCTGCCCAGATCCCGGCCACTCACATTCGCCTGCACCACGATCTTGCGCTGGACGTTTTCCCGCGACACGGTGTTGGGCCCCCGGTCCACCGTGATGTCGGCCAGCTGCG
>JANOFA010000740.1:0-13151 GCA_031413355.1 Gemmatimonadota bacterium
CCCCGGAATGCCGTCTGGCTCTTGTCCAGCTGCTGCCAGTACCCGAGGGCCCGCGATCCGCCCCGCACCCAGAGCTGACCCGTTTCACCGTCGGCCAATGCGCGCCCCTCATCATCCGCCACCTTCACCTCGAAGCCCGGGACGACCTCTCCCAGCGTCCCTCGACGAATCCGCCCCGCCCGGTTGGATATGAAGATGTGCCACATTTCGGCGGTGCCGAGTCCGTCGAGCAGCGGGACACCGAAGCTCTGGTCCCAGCGCTCGTGCAGCTCCTCCGGCAATCCCTCTCCCGCCGATGTGGCCAGGCGGAGCGAGGAGAAGTCCTGCCCGCCCGACTCCGGGTGACTGACCATCTGGTTGATCATCGTGGGGACGGTGATCAGGATGGTGGGCCGGTGCTTCCTGATCTGGGAAAAGAGCACGTCGGCGGTGCAGCGCTCGTCGAAGAGCACCGCAGCGGCGCCGGCGGCAAAGGGGAACAGCAGATTGGAACCGGTGGCGTAACCGAAGTACAGCTTGGGCACCGAGATGGTGATATCGTCCTCGGTGTAGCGGAGTATGTGATGAGCGTAGCACTGGGCGGTGTTGACGAACGACCGGTGCGGCTGCACCGCCGCCTTGGGCCGGCCGGTGGTGCCGCCGGAGAACAGCCAGATGGCGGCGTCGTCGGGATGCGTGGGGAAATTCTGGCAGCTGTCGGGGGCTGCCGCGACGTGCGACTCCCATTCGCTCCCGCCAACGATCAGCAACCTCGGCGGGTGAGCCGACCGGCTGGCGGCGGCGCGGAAGGCGTCGGCGGACTCCGCCGCCACCAGCGCCACGGTGGCGCGGCTGTAGTCGAAGAAATACTCGATGGTCTCGGGTTTGAGTTCCGGGTTGACCATGACCACGACGGCCCCGATCTTCAGGGTACCGAACAGCGCCGCGACATAGTCCGGGCCATCCGGCAGGGCAATGATCACCCGCTGTTCGGGAGCCACCCCCGCCGACCTGAGCAGGTTGGCATACCGATTGGCCCGCGCCTGCACCTCCCGGTAACTCCACCGTCCGGCATCGGTGATCAGCGCGGTCCGGTCGCCTCGGCCCTCGCGCACCCGAGCATCGAGAAAGAAGTCGGCGATATTCAGCTGCGCCGGTGGTTCGGAGGTCATGGCCGGCATCCCGGAGGGAGAAGAGCGGTGAGGACACAATAACCGTGCATACGTTCGCCGCAATGACCTGGGAAGAGGCGCGTGACGCTGCGGGGCCGGGGGCAGTCGCCATCCTGCCGGTGGGCGCCATCGAGGCTCACGGGCCGCACCTGCCGCTGGAGACGGACGTGATCATCGCCGAAGCGATGGCGCGGGCCGGCGCCGCGCGGCTCACTGCCCGAGGCATGACTGTCGTGATGCTCCCGTCGCTGGCGTACACCTCGGCGGCCTTTGCCCGGGGCTTCGCCGGGACGATCTCGCTACGGCCGGAAACGGTGACGGCGATGCTCGTGGACCTTGGCCAGAGCCTGGCTCACCAGGGCTTCGGCGTCCTTGCCCTCGCCAACGCGCATCTCGATCCCGGGCATCTCACCTCACTGGACGTCGCCGTCGGCGAAATCCGTCGCGACACGAGCTTGGCGGTCGCCTATCCCAATTTTGCCACCAAGCCATGGGCGCTCCGGCTCACCGAGGAATTCAGGAGCGGCGCCTGCCACGCCGGCCAGTTCGAGACATCGGTGCTTCTCGCCACCCGCCCCGAACTCGTGCGTGAGGCCACCCGCGCATCGCTGCCGCCGAATCCGGCATCACTCTCCCGCGCCATCCGGGATGGCAAGCGGAGTTTCGAGGCAGCAGGGGGCGAGCGCGCCTATTTCGGGTTTCCCGCCCAAGCCACCGCTGAAGAAGGCCGGTCTACCATAGAGGTTCTGGGAATGATCCTCGAAGAAGCGGTCCAGGCCGAACGCGGCAGCAGGACCGGAGGTACCCGGTGAACGGCCCCGCCGGTCCGGTCGCGGTGGTGACGGGTGCCGGGCGCGGGATCGGTGCGGCTTCTGCGCGGGCGCTCGCGGCCGCGGGATTCTCGGTTGTTGTCTCGGCCCGGAGCCGCAACCGGATCGAGGCGGTTGCCGCCGAGCTGACCGCGATGGGCAAGCCGGCCTGGCCAGTCGTGTGCGACGTGACCGGCGAAGAGAGCGTGCTGGCACTCTTCCGCCAAGCCGCCGAGTTCGGACCGGTGGCTGTGCTGGTCAACAACGCCGGTGCCGCCGCATCGATGTCCGTCATCAAGACCTCGCTGGAAGAGTGGAACCGTCTCATGGCCGTCAACGCCACCGGGGCCTTCCTCTGCACCAGGGCTGTGCTACCCGGCATGATCGAACGAAAGTGGGGCCGGGTGGTGAACGTGGCCTCCACCGCCGGGTTGCACGGCGCCAGGTACATCGCCGCCTACTCCGCGGCCAAGCACGCAATGATGGGGTTCACCCGGTCGGCGGCGGCGGAAGTGGCGAGCACCGGAGTCACGGTCAACGCCGTCTGCCCCGGATTTGTGGATACCGAAATGACCACCGAGTCGCTGGACCGCATCATCGCCAAGACCGGCCGCAGCCGGGAGGAGGCGCTCGCCGCGGCACTCGCCTCCGCCGGCCAGAGCCGGCTGATTACGGCGAAGGAGGTCGCGACGGCGGTGGTGGCGCTCTGCGCCGACCGTGCCGACCCGCCGAACGGAGAGGCGGTGGTGCTCGACGGGCGTGAGCCGATGGCGGACCGCTATGCGATCATCAACCCCGAAGAGCTCGGCGCGCCCCGCGGCTGGAGCAACGGGATGCTGGCGCGGGCCGGGGGACGGGTGCTGTTCATCGCGGGGCAGACGGGAGTGGGTGGGCGGTCGGACGATCGGGCGATTGGACGATCGGGCGATTGGGCGATTGGGACGGAGCTTGTCGGTGAGTTCGTGGCTCAGATTGAGCGGGCGCTGGGGAATGCGCTCACCGTGCTGCGCCAGGCCGGTGGCACTCCGACCGATATCGGTCGCCTGACGATCTACGTTACCAACGTCGCACAGTATCGCGCCAGCCTCAAGCCGCTCGGCGCAGTGTACCGCAAGCTCATGGGCACCCACTACCCCGCCATGGCGCTGGTCGAGGTGCGGGCGCTGGTGGACGAGCGCGCGCTGGTCGAGATTGAGGCGACGGCGGTCGTGGGATAAGGCGATTGGGCGATTCGGCGATTTGGCGGGTTGGCGCTCCCACCGTTCGCCCAATCGCCCAATCGCCCAATCGCCCAATCGCCCAACCGCCCAACCGCCCAACCGCCCAACCGCCCAACCGTCCGACCGTCCGACCGTCCGACAACTGTGGAGAACCGAATGTCCCTTGCCCCGCAATCATTCCTCTACTCCGTCGACCCGGTCACCGCCGTCGCGACGATCACCCTCAACCGGCCCGAGCGGCTCAACGCGCTCACCTTCGAGGTGTACACCGAGCTGCGCGACACCTTCCGCGCCCTCGACACCGAGCCCGGGGTACGCGCCATCATCATCACCGGCAAAGGCCGGGCTTTCTGCACCGGCGGAGATGTGCAGGACATCATTGGTGCGCTGTTCTCCCATGACTACAACGGGCTGCTCGAGTTCACCCGGCTCACCTGCGATCTCATTCTCTCCATCCGCCAGTGCCGCCGGCCGGTAGTGGCGGCACTCAACGGCACGGTGGCGGGGGCGGGGGCGGTGATCGCGGCGGCCAGTGACATCCGGATCGGGGCGGAGAACGCCAAGATCGCATTTCTCTTCACCAAGGTCGGCCTGGCCGGCGCCGACATGGGCGCCGCGTGGCTATTGCCCCGGATCGTGGGTCTCGGTCACGCCACTGAGCTGCTCATGCTGGGCGAGTTCATCACCGCCCAGCGCGCGGCGGAGATCGGGCTCTACCACCGGGTGGTGCCGGCGGAGCAGCTGATGACGGAAGCGACCGACTTCGCCAACCGGCTGGCGCGAGGACCATCGCTGGCGCTGGGCGTCACCAAGGAGTCGCTCAATCAGGAGGCTTCGATGGATCTGGTGTCCGCCATGGAGGCGGAGGCTCGGGCTCAGGCCGACTGCATGCAGAATCCCAACTTCCGCGAAGCCTACGAAGCCTTCCGCGCCAAGCGCGAAACCCGGTTCGAGTAGTCCATGCCAGATATCCGACTGATCCGCACTTTCCTTGAGCCACACCATGCCTCGCTCGCCGGGCGGGC
This sequence comes from Gemmatimonadota bacterium, assembly GCA_031413355.1. Taxonomy (GTDB): domain Bacteria; phylum Gemmatimonadota; class Gemmatimonadetes; order Gemmatimonadales; family GWC2-71-9; genus JADJOM01. The sequence continues at coordinate 4,206 of JANOFA010000740.1, forward strand.
GGGCAGCTTCGCGATGGGAGAGATCGCCCGGCGCCCCGATCCGGCGGATGATGCCGCGGCCCGGGTGGAGGCGCGTGCGCTGGTCCAGCTGCTCGGTGGCGGCGGCTGGCTCAAGCCGATCTTCGACCTCGACCTGCGTGGCTGCTGCCTGATACGTGAGGCGCTTGCCGAGGCCTCCCCGCTGGCCGATGCGGTCTTTGCGCTGCAGGGGCTCGGCACCACGCCGATCCTGTTAGGCGGCTCGGCGGCGCAGAAGGAGCGCTGGCTCGGGCCTATCGCCGAGGGCAGGGTGATGACCGCCTTTGCGATGACCGAGCCGGAGGCGGGATCGGATGTGGCAAGCATCGCCACCACCGCGCGGCGCGACGGATCGGGCTGGCTCCTCAACGGAATCAAGACCCTGATCTCCAACGCCGGCATCGCCGATCTCCATACCGTCTTCGCCTCGACTGATCCGGCCAAGGGTCACAAGGGGATCAGCTGCTTCCTGGTCCCGGCCGATGCGCCGGGACTGCGGTTCGTGGGGCCGCAGGTGCTGAGCGCGCCGCATCCGCTGGGCGAGCTCGCCTTCGAGGACTGCCGGCTCCCCGCCGAGGCGCTGCTGGGACAGGAAGGGCGCGGGTTCGGACTCGGTCTGGCGGCGCTGGACCGGCTCCGGCCAACGGTGGCTGCGGCGGCCTGCGGCATGGCGGCCCGGGCGCTGACGGAATCGCTGGCGCATGTGAAGTCCCGGAAGCAGTTCGGCAAGCCGCTCGCGGAGTTCCAGCTGGTGCAGCAGAAACTCGCCCGCATGGCCACCGATCTCACCGCCGCCCGGCTGCTGGTCTACCGCGCCGCGTACGAGAAAGACCAGGGCCAGGAGCGGATCACTCTGGAAGCGGCGATGGCCAAGTCCTTTGCCACCGAGATGGCCCAGCGGGCAGTGGATGACGCGGTGCAGCTGATCGGCGGGCGTGGTGTGCTCATGAACCATCCGGTGGATCGGCTCTACCGTGCGGTGCGGCCGCTCCGGATCTACGAGGGCACGACGGAGATCCAGCAGTTGATCATTGCGGGGGAGTTGTTGAAGTAGGGGGTTGGGCGATTAGGCGGTTGGGCGATTAGGCGGTTGGGCGATTAGGTGATTTGGCGGTTGGGCGATTAGGCGGTTGGGCGATTAGGCGATTAGGCGGACGGATGGACGGACGGTAGGCGGTAGGCGGTAGGCGGTAGGCGAACAAAGGTTGGCGCCCAGTGCAGTTCGCTAACGGCCAACGGCTAATGGCTAATGGCTGACGGCTGATGGCTGATGGCTGACGGCTGATGGCTGATGGCTGACGGCTGATGGCTGACAGCTGACCGCTGACCGCTGACCGCTGACCGCTATCTTACCCCCCATGTGGCATCCCGAACCCTTCACCAAGCACCCGATCCCCGAGGCCCACTGGCCGACGGCGGGGGAGGCGGCACGGTCGCGCTGGCTCAGCCCAATTCGGGTCGGCGAGGTGGAGCTGACGGAACGCACCTGGGTGCCGGCGATGGTACCCTGGCGGGCGACCGATGACGGGCTGGTCACGCCCGAGGTGCTGGCGTGGTACGAACGCTTTGCGCGCGGGCAGCCCGGGGCAATCGTCGTCGAGGCGACCGGGATCCGCGACATCCCCAGCGGACCACTGCTGCGCATCGGCCACGACCGGTTCATCCCCGGTCTTACCGAGCTGGTGCGCACCGTGCGCGAGGCGAGCGGTGGACAGACTCGGCTGTTCATCCAACTCATCGACTTCCTCCGGATCCGCCGGCGGCCCGATCCGGAGCGATACTTCCGGGAGTATCTGGTACTCACCGACCGGCACCGCGCGCTGCTGCCTGGCAGCGACGACGTCATCCGCCACACGCTGGCCGGATTGCCGAAAGCGGAGTGGCCGGGCGTGTTGACTGAGCGGGAGCTGGAAAGCCTCGAGTACGGCGAGCGGGAACGGGTCACCGATACTCACCTCCCGCACATCCGTGCACTGCCGCAGGTGCTGCCGGAGCTGTTTGCCCAGGCGGCGAGACGGGCGGATCTGGCGGGGTTCGACGGCGTGGAGCTGCACTACGCCCACGCCTACACCATGGGGTCGTTTCTTTCGCGGCTCAACGATCGGGGCGACGGCTACGGCGGCCCGAGGGAGCATCGGCTGCGGCTGCCACTGGAAGTGTACCGGGCGGTACGCGGTGCGGTGAGCGGGCGCTTCGTGGTGGGTTGCCGGTTCCTGGCCGACGAATGCATCCCGGGAGGGAGCACCGTCGAGGACGCCGCCTGGTTCGGGACCGAACTTGCCCGGGCGGGGGTGGACTATCTCTCGCTCTCCCGCGGGGGCAAGTTCGAGGACGCCGCACAACCACGGGTGGGCTGGGCCCGTTATCCCTACACCGGTCCGAGCGGATACGAATGCATGCCGACGGTGCGCTCGGATGAACGCGGACCATTCGGCCGGAACCGGGCGCCGACCCACGCAGTCCGGCAGGCGGTGCGGGACGCCGGATACGAGACACCGGTGGTATTGTCAGGCGGCATCTCCACCTTCCAGCAGGCGGAAGAGCTGCTGCGGACCGGTGCGGCGGATATCGTCGCCTCCGCCCGGCAGAGCCTGGCGGATCCCGACTGGTTCCGGAAGCTCAGACTCGGTTTGGGAGCGGAAGTGCGCCGCTGCGTCTTCACCAACTACTGCGAGGGGCTGGATCAGGTGCACAAACCGGTAACCTGCAAACTGTGGGACCACGTCGACCTGGACCGCCCCGGCACGCCGCTCACGCCGGACGGCCGGCGGCGACTGGTGGCACCGGCCTGGGAGCCTGGCGCCAGGTGAAGGTCGCCATCGTCGGTGCCGGGCCGGCCGGACTCTATCTCGCTATCCTGCTCAAGCGGGAGGACCCCAGCCATCAGGTGACGGTCTACGAACGCAACCGGCTGCAGGACACCTTCGGCTTCGGGGTGGTGTTCTCCGACGAGACCATGGAAAACGTGGGCGAAGCCGATCCGGAGACCAACCAGGCGATGGCCGCCGAGGCGGCGCACTGGGACGATATCGAGATCCACTTTCGCGGCACCGTCACCCGTTCGACCGGGCATCGCTTTTCCGGAGTGGAACGGAAGACGCTGCTGGAGCTGCTGGCAAAGCGGGCGGAGTCGCTCGGCGTGGAGATCCACTGGCAGCGGGAGATCCGGGACCCGGCCGATTGTGGACCCGCCGACCTGATCGTCGCTGCCGACGGCGTCGCCAGCCCGCTCCGCGATCGGCTGGCCAAAGAATTCCAGCCCCACCTCGACTGGCGCCAGAATCGCTTTGTCTGGCTGGGCACGACCCGCCCCTTCCCTGCCTTCACTTTCTATTTCAAGCCGTCACCGGCAGGGCTCTGGCGGGTGCACGCCTATCAATACGCCCCGGGGCGCTCGACGTTCATCGTGGAGGCACCGGAAGCGACGTGGGCCGCGAGTGGACTCGGCGAGAATGACGAGCCGGCAACGGTCGCCTATCTGGAGCAGCTCTTCAAGGAGGAGCTGCAGGGGCACCCGCTGGTGGCCAACCGCTCCATCTGGCGCCGGTTCCCCACGGTGAGGAACGCCCGCTGGCACTCCGGCAACGTCGTGCTGCTGGGCGACGCGGCCCACACCGCGCACTTCTCGGTGGGCTCGGGGACCAAGCTGGCGATGGAAGACGCCATCGCGCTGGCGGATGCGCTCAAGGCCCGCACTTCGATTCCCGAGGCACTCGCCAGCTACGAGGCTAGTCGGCGGCCGGCGGTGGAGAGCCTGCAGCGTGCGGCGCAGGCCAGCCTCGAGTGGTTCGAGTCGGCTGAACGCTACGAGAAGCTGGAGCCGCTGCAGTTCGCCTTCAACCTGCTCACTCGCAGCCTGCGTATCACCCATGAGAACCTCCGGCTCCGCGATCCGCTGCTGGTGAATCGGGTGGACCACTGGTTCACCGAAGCGGCCGTGAAGCAGAGCGGTCGCCCGGTATCACTCGACCCCTGCCCGCCACCGCTGTTCACTCCCTATCGGCTGCGCGAACTGGTGTTGCCTAACCGCATCGTGGTCTCGTCGATGTGCCAGTACCGGGCGGAGGACGGGCTCCCGAACGACTGGCACCTGGTGCACCTCGGCAGCCGGGCCCTCGGCGGCGCCGGGCTGGTGATGACGGAAATGACCGACGTGAGCCGTGAAGGCCGGATCACTCCCGGATGTACCGGGATGTATCTCGATGCGCACATCGCCGCCTGGCGGCGGATCGTGGAGTTTGTGCATCGGGAGAGCGAGGCCAGGATCGGCATTCAGCTGGCGCACGCTGGCCGGAAGGGTTCAACCCGGGTACCGTGGGAAGGCAGCGATGAACCGCTGGCCTCGGGGAACTGGCCGCTGATCGCCGCGTCGCCGATTCCCTACCTGCCCCACAGCCAGACGCCGCGGGAGATGAGCCGCGCCGACATTGATCAGGTGTGCGCCGACTTTGTCCGCGCCACCACGATGTCCGACGCCGCCGGGTTCGACCTGCTGGAGCTCCACCTGGCGCATGGGTATCTGCTGGCCTCCTTCATTTCGCCGCTCACCAACGGGCGAACCGATGGGTACGGCGGGTCGCTCACTCACCGGATGCGCTACCCGCTGGAGGTCGTCGCCGCGGTGCGCGCCGCGTGGCCCCGGGCCAAGCCGCTCTCGGTCAGGATTTCGGCGGTGGACTGGGTGCCGGGCGGCATGGAGCCACACGACGCGGTGGAGGTGGCGAGGATGGCGGTCGCTGCCGGAGCGGATATCGTGGATGTCTCGGCCGGTCAGACGGTGCCCGATGCGCGCCCGGTCTATGGCCGGCAGTTCCAGACGCCGTTCAGCGACCGGATCCGCCACGAGGCAGGAGTGCCGACCATGACGGTCGGGAACATCTCGTCGGCCGCGGACGTCAACACCATCCTTGCGGCCGGGCGCGCCGATCTGGTCGTGCTGGCGCGGGCCCACCTGTGGGACCCATACTGGACCCGGCACGCCGCCGCCGACCTGGGCCACCCGCTCCCCTGGCCGTCGCCATACGCGACACTGGACCGCTACACGCCACGACTTCGCTAGGGAAGCCCTGCACAAGGTCACCGGGAGGGGCGAGGTCGCGGGAGTCCTGGAGGGCGCGTGCGTAGCGCGGGTAGGGGCGGGCGTCCCCGCCCGCCCGAACCGAGCGCCCGGAAGGACCCCGCGGACGAGCCCCGCCACCACGACAGCACTTGCGCAGAGCTTCCCTGGGTAGATCCATTGGCAGGGGCGGGCGTCCCCGCCCGCCCGGAGGGACCCGCGGACCAGCCCTCGTGCAGGGATCCGTGAGGAGTAGCGCCGGACAACGACGAGAGGAAGCATGACGTCCTACACCCAGTACCTGAAGATCGACGAGCTGCTCACCCTGCAGCAACCACTCTCCGACGGCCCGGAACACGATGAGATGCTGTTCATCGTGATCCACCAGGTGTACGAGCTGTGGTTCAAGCAGGTGCTCCACGAGCTGGACTACCTGGAACAGCTGCTGGCGCGGAAGGACGAAGCCAGGGCCCAGCACACCATGAAGCGGGTACTCACCATCCTCAAGGTCATGGTGGGACAGATCGATATTCTGGAGACGATGACACCGCTCGAATTCCTCTCCTTCCGCGACCGGCTCGCATCCGCCAGTGGCTTTCAGTCGGCCCAGTTTCGCGAGCTGGAGTTCCGGCTCGGGCGGAAGAACCCCAAGGCGCTGGACCGGTGCGAACCGGGGACTGATGCCCGGCGGCGCCTGGAACAGCGACTCGCGGCGCCCACACTATGGGACAGCGTGCTGCACTACCTCGCGTCCTGCGGCGTGCCGATTCCCAGCGCCCAGCTGGATCGGGACGTCACCCAGCCAATCGAGTCCACCCCGGAAGTGCGCCGGGCGCTGGTGGATGTCTACCGCAACCAGTCGGGGCTGGCGGGACTGTGTGAACGCCTGGTGGATCTCGACGAAGGGCTGATGGAATGGCGCTACCGCCACGTGAAAATGGTGCAACGCACCATCGGCACCCGGGCCGGCACCGGAGGCAGCGCCGGCGCCGAGTACCTGGTGACCACGCTCAACCAGCCACTGTTCCCCGATCTGTGGGCGATTCGTTCGGAGCTGTGAGCGAGGCTTGGGATAGCGCGGGCGATTGGGCGGTTGGGCGGTTAGCCGAAACGGGAATTCTTCCATGACTCTCGACTCATGAATCCCAGCGACCTCTACACCTCACCTAACGCACTCGCTCCGCACTACTCCCGCTTCAGGGTCGCGGAACGGCTGCTGCTCACCGGCCACTCACACCAGGCCTGGCCCGATGTCGCATTCGAGGCCCAGGCGGAGGCCTGGCAGGATGCGGCGGAGTATGTGGACGACAAGTGGGAGCATGCCTTTGGGCGCGCCGAGCGGGTCCGGAAAGGCTTTGGTCGGTTGCTGGGCGAGCCGAATGCGGCGATAGCCCTGGCAGGCAACACTCATGAGCTGGTGGTGCGCCTGCTTTCTGCTCTGCCGCTTGAGCGCCGGCCCCGGCTGGTTACAACTGACGGCGAGTTCCACACTATCCGCCGGCAACTGGATCGCCTGGAAGAGGAGGGCATCGAAGTGGTGCGGGTCGCGGAGGCGCCGGTGGAGACGGTCGCGGCCCGACTCGCGCAGGCGGTGAATGATCGGACGGCGCTGGTGCTGGTGTCGGCGGTGTTCTTCGACTCAGGACGGATTGCGCACGGGCTGGGGCAGGTGGCGGCCAGTTGCCGGCGTCACGGTGCGGCGCTGCTGGTGGATACCTATCATGCGCTTAACGTGGTGCCCTGGTCGATTGCGGCGGAGGACCTGCTGGATGCGTTCGTCGTGGGCGGGGGCTACAAGTACTGCCAGTTGGGCGAGGGCAACTGCTTCATGCGGATTCCCCCCGATTGCTCATTGCGGCCGGTCAACACTGGCTGGTTCAGCGAGTTCACCGCGCTCGCGTCGAGTGAGCGGGAGAGCCGCACCACCTATGGGACCCGAGGCGACCGGTTCGCCGGCGCCACCTATGATCCGGCGAGTCACTACCGCGCGACGCGGGTATTCGACTTCTTCGCCGAGACGACCCTGACCCCGGCGTTACTGCGCGAAATAAGCCAGCACCAGATCGGGATCCTCGCCGGAGAATTCGACGCCCTTGACCTCGACTCCAGCCTCATCGACCGTGACCGGAGCACTGCGCTCACGGAGATCGCCGGATTCCTGGCACTCCGATCGGCGCAGGCGGGACGCCTGGCCTCCGGGCTTCACGCCCGTGGAGTCATGGTGGACGCGCGCGGCGAGGTGCTGCGGTTCGGGCCGGCGCCCTATCTCACCGATCGCCAGCTCCTCGATGCGATGGCCGCGCTCGGCGAGGTTGGGCGGGGCTGAGGGGCGCCGACTTGCCTGCCAACTCCGGGCGACGAGCGGCGGCGAGCCATGACCGATCTTGCGTCAGCCATGAGATTACAATATTCTCATCACGAGGTGTGATTTAAGGTCTCTCCGTCCTCCCACACACAATGGTGGCTCATGACTGGCTCTCATCGCTCACGTCGTTCGGCTGGTGCCGACGCCGCGGCACTGGCCCTGTTGCTCGCGTTCGCGGTGGGCTGCGGACAGGCGCCCCCTGCCGGTGGTGCTGCAGCAGCCAAGCCTGCGCAAGCTCCACCGAAATCGCTGGACGTTCCGAATGTCGTGCGTGACCCAGCGGATGTGCCCGCCCCGATCCGGCGGACGGCGCCTGCGACGGTCGAGATTACCCTGACCGTGAAGGAGGTCGTCTCGGAATTGGCCGACTCGGTCACCTATGGTTTCTGGACCTTTGACGGCACGGTACCGGGCCCGATGCTTCGGGTCATGGAGGGGGACCAGATAAAGCTCACCCTGACCAATCCGGCCACCAACAAGATGCCCCACAACATCGACCTGCACGCGGTCAACGGCCCGGGCGGTGGCGCTTCGGTGACGAATGTCTCTCCGGGTGAGACGAAGACATTCAGCTTCGCCGCGCTCAACCCCGGCGCCTACATCTATCACTGCGCCTACTCCCCGCCGTACTTCCACATCTCTCAGGGGATGTACGGGGTGATCGTCGTGGAGCCGCGCGGCGGTCTGCCGGCGGTAGACCGCGAGTTCTATGTGGTCCAGGGCGACTGGTACACTGCGGGTGCCAACGGCGCCAAGGGTCACCAGGAGTTCAGCCTGGAGAAGGCGCTCGCCGAGCGCGCCGAGTACATCACCTTCAACGGCCACACTGCGGCACTCACCAAGATCCACCCGCCGCAGGCCAAGGTCGGCGAACGGGTCCGTCTCTTCTTCGGCGTCGGCGGCCCGAACATCGGATCCAACTTCCACCTGATCGGCGAGATCTTCGACAAGGTGTATAACGGGTCACCGGCGACCTACACGGCGAACGAGGAGACCTGGTACGTACCACCGGGTGCGGCCAGCACCTTCGAGTTCAAACTGGACGTGCCGGGGAACTATCTGCTGGTGGACCATGCGCTCTGGCGGGTGGCCAAGGGCGCGGCTGGTGTGCTCACCGCGTCGGGGGCTCACGACGATCGGATCTACAGCCCGGCTCCCACCGGCGCCGGGGGACATTGAGCGTTCCACCCACAATGAGACTGCTACCGGTCAGTACCGCTGGGAAGTGGCGCGCGCACGGTAGCTGAGCGCGTTTGGACAGGACGATTTTCTGACGCACCGCTGGCTGCTTCGCCGGCGGTGCGTCGGTGTTTCTGGGATTCCCCTTTGCCGTCCCACATTGAAACTCCCTTGAAAACGAGGCGTACAGGAACCCTCTCCACACAGCGTTCGCTCCGACCGACCTCCGAGGTCCCCGATGTTCTACTGGCAGGATGTTCGCTACACCATCCGCCTGCTGTGGAAGAACCGTGTCTTTACCGCTTTCACCGTCCTCGTGCTCGCCGGC
>JANOFA010000741.1:0-1350 GCA_031413355.1 Gemmatimonadota bacterium
CTGGCACCGAGCGCCAGATTGCGGGCGATCATCTCGCAGCGCTGGTCAACGCAGAGCTTGGATCGCACTCGCGCAGTACCCAGGAGCCGGGTCTCGGCCAGCTCACCCTGACCATGGGCAAGTTCTATCGCGTGAATGGCGGCAGCACGCAACACAAGGGCGTCATACCCGACATCACGCTGCCTTCAGCGATTGACTCGGGCGAGGTCGGCGAAAGCAGCCGTGATCGCGCACTGCCCTGGGATCAGATTGCGGCCACGCGCTTCCAGGCAAGCCAGCCACTGGACGCTGCGATTTCCCAACTGACCCGCTTTGAAAGCACCGGGCTGTCCGCTAGTCCGGATATGCTCTATCTGGAGGCCGGCATTGCCGCTGTCGATCAGCTGCGCACCCAGGAGAGCGTCTCCCTGAACCTTCTGGACCGAAAACAGGAGCGGGAGTCCCAGCGCAAGGCGCAGCTCGAAAGGGAGAACGCATGGCGTGCTTCCAAGGGTCTTGCACCGCCGACTCGGGTTGCCCGCCTGGGCCCGTTACCGTCACCACGCTCTCGGTGGTCGACGGCCATCCGGTGTGGAATGCGTACGCGGCGTTGATCGACCACATCTCGTCGGGTCGGTAGGTGAGGTCGAGGTTGAGCGCGTGGCGTTGATCCTGAGGACCGGGGTGCGTGCGGTCGAACACGATGGGCGTGGGATCATTGACGTTGTCGATCCGACTGACCCGCTCGTTGACCCAGGAGAGGGAATAGCCGGCCTGCACCGACCATCTGGTCCCCAGATTCCGGTCGTGCAGGACTTCGATACCGGTCGAGGTCGTCCGCTCCGGATAGACCAGGATCCGATCCTCATTCGATTCCGGAAACACGTCGATCCCGCCCTTCCAGTTGCGGTAGACCGGGCGCAGATGGGAGCCGGTCTTGTGATAGCCCTCCAGCCGGAGTGTCCCACCCCGGGGGAAGAGGTGCTCTACGCCGATTGTCGCCTGTTTCGACAGTTCGGACGGAAAGTACCGATTCAGTCCGTCGAGGGCCGCCAGATCGGCGATCCCCTGGCGCTGGCGGTAGTGGCCCCATCCCGCCCGCAGGCTGGTCCGGTCGGAAAGCTGGAGCAGCGCATTGGTCCGGGGACTCAGGTGGCTGTCCTTCGTGTAGGACGCATGGTCGTACCGCACGCCGAGCTCGAAGATGAGGGGCGCCGCGACCTGCAATCGATTGCTGAGGTAGCCGCCGATCGTGGTACCGGGCCGCTTGATCGCGGTGTTGGTCACCTGGGGGTAGTAGCCGGTCGTGTCGGGAGTGGTATCGTCCGGGTTCTGTCCGACGGAGGTGGTCAGCCCGTAGTCTGCGTGCAG
>JANOFA010000742.1:0-6644 GCA_031413355.1 Gemmatimonadota bacterium
ACCGACCACCAGCCCCGGCCATACACCGGGCCGGCCAAGGCGGAGGTCCTCGCGCTGCGGAAGCAGTACGTCAATCCGGCGATCTTCACGCTCTACCGCGAGCCGCTGATGATCGTCGAGGGGCACATGCAGTACCTCTACGACGAGACCGGCCGGCGGTATCTCGATCTCTTTGCCGGAATCGTGACCGTCTCCTGCGGCCATTCGCACCCGAGGATCACCCGGGCGATGCAGGAGCAGCTCGCGCTGCTGCAGCACACCACGACGATCTACCTGCATCCCAACTTTGCCCTGATGGCCCAGGCGCTGGCGAAGCGGATGCCGCCCGGGCTCGACGTGACGTACTTCGTCAACAGCGGCAGCGAAGCGAACGATCTGGCGCTGATGCTGGCCCGGGCCTACACCGGCAACCAGGACGTGGTCGCCGTGCGCAACAGCTATCACGGCGGCTCGCCCACGACGATGGCCGCGACGTCGCACCATACCTGGAAGTACCCCCAGCAGGTCAATACCGGGATTCACCACGCGATCTGTCCCGATCCCTACCGCAGCCCCTTCAGCGGTACACCGGAGGAGATCGCCAGCCAGAGCGCCAACGACATCCGTGAGCTGATCCGCTACTCCACGCCCGGAGCGATCGCGGCATTCATGGCCGAGCCGATCCAGGGGGTGGGCGGCGCCACGCATGGTGCGCCCAACTACCTGAAGGAAGCCTATGCCGTCGCGCGGGCGCATGGCGGCCTGTGCATCGCCGATGAAGTGCAGACCGGCTTTGGCCGGACCGGCGAGCACTACTGGGGCTTCCAGAATTTCGGCGTCGTGCCCGACATCGTGACGATGGCCAAGGGCATCGGCAACGGCGCTCCGCTTGGTGCGGTCACCACCCGGCGCGAGATCGCCGAGAAGCTGACCCAGCGGATTCACTTCAACACCTATGGCGGCAATCCGGTGAGCATGGCGGCGGGGCTCGCCGTAATGGAGGCGATCGACAGCGATGGGCTGCAGGCGAACGCCCGTCTGGTCGGCGGCCGGTTCAAGGCGGGGCTGAAGGAGCTGATGACCCGGCATCGCCTGATCGGCGATGTGCGCGGCATGGGCCTGATGCTGGGGGTCGAGCTGGTGAAGGACCGCACGACCCGGGAACCGGCCAAGGCCGAAACGCTCGAGGTCATGGAGCAGTGCCGCGAGATGGGCGTGCTGCTGGGCAAGGGCGGGCTGGATGGCAACGTGCTGCGAATCAAGCCGCCGATGTGCCTGAGCGCGGCGGATGCGGATTTCGCGCTGGAGGTGCTGGACCGGGCGATCGGGAAGGTGGAGGGGTAAGGCGGTTGGGCGATTAGGCGATTGGGCGATTAGGCGATTGGGCGGTTGGGCGGTTGGGCGATTGAGCGATTGGAGTTGAAGAGCCAGCGGGGAAGACGGAATGTTTTTGCTGTCATCCTGAGCGCAGCGAAGGATCTCTTTGCCCCGGAGCCAGACATTGGCCTCGGTTCCGGCCTCAAGAGATCCTTCGTCGCTTCGCTCCTCAGGATGACACCATTCGGTGACGGCTGACGGCCAACGGCCAACGGCTAACGGCTAACGGCTAACGGCTAACGGCTGACGGCCAACCGCCCCTCACCTAGAACTCCAGATTCGCCCCGAGTAGGGAGCAGGGAGTGCAGAGAGTGGCGAGTGAGTGGTCGCAACGCTGGACTGTGGTGGGGCAGGCGTCTCGCCTGCCCATGCTGCGCCGGTCGTTGCGCAGGACAGGCGGGATGCCTGTCCCACTCCAGCCCCTGCTCGCCGCCGCAAATCCCCTAGAACTCCAGAGTCACCCCGATGCTCGGCAGGATGCCAAGGGCCTCGTCGGACTCCACCTGCTGCGTCCGCTCGTTCCACACCAGCTGCGACACATTCTTCCGCCCGTAGACATTCTGCACGTCGATGTAGGTCACCAGCTGTACCCCCCGCCAGCTCCACCGACGGTCCCCGCGCAGATCGAGGGCATGAAAGGCCGGCAGCCTGGGGCCGGCATTGTACCGGGTGAAGTCGAGCTGGCCCGCCGTCGCGCCGGTGGTGATGAAGGGCGTGGTCGGCAGCCCACTCGCCAGGCGGAACTTGCCGCTCAGCTCCCAGGCGGCACTTGGCCGCCAGCCCAGCAGGAAGGTTCCGATGAAGCGGCCATCAAACGCGCCCGCCCGCGCCTGACCATCCAGGCCGGTGAATTCACTGCGGGCCACACTCACACTCGCCAGCCCGAAGACCGGCACCGCCGACAGCTTCTTCTGCACCAGCAGCTCGAGGCCGTAGGCCCGACCCTGGCCACGGCTGTCGAGCGGCTCCAGCCCATACGGGATGTCGCTCTTCACATCCTCGAATCCGATGGGCGCCAGCACCGCCTGCGGCCGGAAGATCCGCGCGGGATAGTCGCCATACCACTTGTGATAGACCTCGAGCTGCAGCTTCAGATCGGCGCGTACCGCACGGGAGAGTCCGAGCACGATCTGGTCGGCACGGAACGGCCGCAGCCGCGCCCGGTTGCCGCTGTCGCCCACCACCCACACCTGACTCGGCGACTGCCAGTACCGCCCAACGGAGCCCCGGAAGGTCGTCCCGCCCTGCTGCAGACTGGCGGAGAACCGTGGAGCCGCGCGCCACGCGGCGTCGAGATCGTCGTAGTAGTCGCCCCGCAGGCCAAGCGTCGTCTGCAGCGCACTCGTCCAGCGGACGGTGAGGTCGCCCCAGCCTGCGGTGCGCCAGGCGGTCAGCGTCGTATCCACCCGGAGCGGCGCGGGCGCGCCCTGCTGATCGAGTCGGAGGAAGCCCGGCAGGTCCACGTCATACGACAACTGATCGGCGTAGCGCACCATTCCGCCCGCGCTCCAGGCGAGTCGCGCTCCACTCTGGCGCCAGTCGGCGCGGAGACTCGTCCCGCCTTCGGTGGAACGATTGCGGAACACCGGCGTCGGTGGATCGAGCGAATCATTCTGGAAAGCGTCGAACTGGCTGAACACCCGGCCGAGTGTGACGTCGAGCCGGCCCCGGGCAGCGGCGTGCTGCCAGGTGAGCGCGGAGAAGTACTGGTTCTGGTTGAGCCGGAGAATCCGGCTGTTGTCGGCCCGATCGCTCGCGGTCTGGTTGTTGAAGTCCACCCGGTCGAGCGCGCCGACCGTCGTCCAGGAGAGCCGGTCACGCGTACCGAACTGGCGGGTGACTTTCACCGTGGCATCGTAGTAGCGCGGCAGAAAATTGAAGCCGGCCAGATCGAAGAGCAGGTCGAGATAGCTGCGCCGGACGCTGGCGATGACACTGCCCTGTTTGCCGAGCGGCCCCTCAAGGATGGCACCGAACCCGGTGGCGGAGAGGTTGAGCTCGCCGGCCATCCGCTGCCGGTTCCCGTCCCGCAGCTCAATCTCGGTGCTGGAGCCAACCCGGTCGCCCCAGCGGGCGGGAAATCCACCGGCGGCAAACTGGACCTGATCCACCAGGGCGATGTTCACCAGCGAGACCGGACCGCCGGTGGATCCCTGGGAACCAAAGTGATTGATGTTGGGCACCTCGAGGTTGTCCACCACGAAGAGATTCTCGAACGGCGCACCGCCGCGCACGACCAGATCGTTGCGCGACGTGGTCGTCACCCCGACACCCGGCAGCAGTGCCACCGCGCGCACCACATCCTCCTGGACACCGGGGGCGCGGCGGACCTCTTCGGCGCCGAGCTGCTGGGTACTGGCGGGTTGATCGGCAGCCGGTGGGAAGTAGCTCAGTGCCGTGACTTCAAGCTCGGCCAGCTCGACCGGCCGTTCCTGCAGCGTGATCAGCAGCTCTCCCGGTCTTCCGCTGCTGACGACCACATCGGTGCGTGCCGCAGGGGCAAAGCCGACAGCCCGGATCCGGACGGTATAGATCCCGGGCGCAACTGAATCGAGCCGGAAGATTCCACGCGCATTGCTCTCGGCCTGACGGGTGGAGGCGTCGAGGGAGATGACCGCACCGACCACCGGCTGAAGGGTCGAGGCGGCCACGACGCGGCCCGCCAGCGCGCCGGTCGGCGCAGACTGGGCGCCGGCGGCGAGCGGGGCGCAGAGCAGCAGCACTCCGAGGGTGCGGCACACTTCACGTTTCATGACGGGCTAACTGCTGAAGCCGATGCCGAGACGATCGAGCACCCGCAGCAGGAGATTGGGAGCTTCACCGGCATCGACGCGACGGAGGGCGCGGGTGACGGCGTTCACGGCCAGGCCGCGGAGCGGCTCGGGGGGATAGGGGAAAGGCCGGTGGGTGACCAGCGAGAGCTGCAGCAGATCGCTGGAGCGCTCCAGCGCGAGATGCGCCAGAATCCGCCCCGCAATCCGGGTGGTGCCGACGCCGTGACCGGTGAAACCAAGGCCATAGAGCACTCGGCCGCCGTGCGCGTGACCGAAGAACGGGGTCATCCGCGTCGTGGAGCAGATGGCGCCGCCCCAGCGATGAGTCCAGCGCAACTCCGCCAGCGCGGGAAAATGACGCCGCCAGCTGGCCTCGAGCGACTGGTAATGCGGTGGGGAATGATCGTGTGCCGGGCCGACGCTGTTGCCGGAGAAGTACGCCGCTTCACTGGTGCCCCAGAGCACCCGGTTGTCCGCCGTCAGCCGGTAGTAGTTGAAGAAGGTTCGCCCGTCGGTGATCCCCTGCCGTCCCTTCCAGCCGATGGTCGCCAGCTGCGCGCTGCTCAGCGGCTCGCTCACCAGGATGTAGTCGTACAGCGGAATGAACCGCCAGGTGATGCCGGGCAGCAGATGATGGGTATACGCGCTCGTGGCGAGTACTACCCGTCGCGCATGAAGCCGGCCCTGCGCGGTACGTACGACGACCCCGTCGCCCTCCGGCTCCACCACGCTGACCGGCGACCGCTCATAGACCCGCACACCCAGTCGTTCCGCCTCCTGACGCAGCCCATCGGTGAGACGGGCGGGGTCGAGGATCCCTCCACCCTGCACCGCGACCCCTCCCTGATAGAGCGGCGAATGGACCTCCGCCTGCACCGCCGCCTGGTCGAGGAAGCGCCAGGTCGTGATCCCGAGTTCGCGGGCGAGCGCCACGCTGCGGTGTGATTCCTCGAGATGCGCCGGCGTGAGGGCCACGAGCAGCCGTCCGGTCGGTTCGTAACCGCAGTCGATGCCCCGTTCGGCCAGAAAGGTCGCCAGCTCGGCGACGTTGGTTTCTCCGAGAGCGGCGAGGCGGCGCGCCTCCTCGAGTCCGAAGTGCTGAATCGCGAGGCCGTGACTGTGGTCGACGGTCTCCGACAGCATTCCCGCATTGCGCCCGCTGGCGCCATACGCGGCAATGCCCTGCTCCACCACGGCGACGTCGAGCCCGGGCTCGAGCTGCTTGAGGAAGATGGCGGTCCACAGCCCGGTAAAGCCGGCGCCGATGATCGCGACCTCCGCATCGGCGCGCGCGACGAGCCCGCGCGTCTCACGCGGGGGCAGGCCGGCCAGCCAGAAACAGGATTGTTCGATGGGGTCCATGGAATCCCGGGGCCGGCGCGCGGCCGCGCGCCAGCGGGTGAGCAGCGAGGTTCAGCGCATCAACATGATGTGCGCCCACGGTTTTCCGGGATACATGATCCACGGCAGGCCGGCGCCGGGCCGGGCCGGCAGGCCGGTGCTTTCGGCGGTCGCATAGGGGATGTACACCACCTGCATGGCGGTGGTGCCATGGGCGAGCCCCGTCGCGGCATCGACGCTGTCTCCCGACGCATAGAGGTTGAACAGAGCGTGCGGCCCCTCCGGCATCTTCAGCGTGCCAGCCTTGATTTCCGCCATCCGCACGCTGTCGACACCGCTCCGGCTCACCCCCGCGGCTTCGAGCGCCCGCCCCCGCGCCATGAACGGATCGAGTTCCCGGTGATAACAGGCGACATGCCAGCGGGTCTCGCTCGGATCGTCCGCCAGGCAGACCATCTCGTTGGTGCCCTCACGCAGCGTGGCCATGCGATGATAGTTGCTATAGCCGATCACCGTCGCCTTGGCCCGCATGCCCTCGGGCGCGGCGCTGACGGCACCGGCGATCTGCTGCTCGGCGCCGGGCACCTGTGCAACGAGGGGTGTGAAGCCGGGAACCAGCGCGGCGATGGCCGCTAGGGCCAGCGTCATGGAGCGACATCGCATGCACTACCTCCTGAATGGGAAAACCGGGCCGGCATGGGATGCCGACCCGGCGAAATGAACGTTGCCGTTGACGAAAGGCAAGGCCGAAGGAAGCGACGTGGGGCAGGCGTCCCACCTGCCCACGACAAGACTCCTGGATTCGTGCGGGCAGGCGGGGACGCCTGCCCTACCCTGGCAATAGCTCGTCGACAAATGCTCAGGCCGACGCCGCCCGTTCCGTGGCGAGCAGCCGTTGCTTGAGCGGGAGGCCCCAGCGATAGCCGCCGAGACTGCCATCCTCCCGGATGACGCGATGACAGGGCACGACGACCGCCAGCTTGTTCGCCGCACAGGCGCCGGCCACCGCCCGCACCGCACGCGGGCTGCCGAGGGCGCGGGCGAGCGCGGTGTAGCTCCGGGCCCGATGAACGAGTTTAATATCAATGCCAAGCGGGCGAAGCTGTTCAATTTTCTTTACAATGATTGAAGTCGTCTCATCCGTTGAGTCATCCAGAATCTGAACTTCAAATT
>JANOFA010000743.1:0-3200 GCA_031413355.1 Gemmatimonadota bacterium
GTGGCGATGGCGGTGAGGGTTTCGGTCGAGTCGGTGCCGTGGACGAGCAGCACCGGTGTGGCCGGGGCAGTGCTCAGGTGACGGGAAAGGTCCGCAAGACTGGTGGCGAGTGTCGCGTGGGTGAGCGCGGGATGTGCGACCAGCGCGGTGCGTGCCGTCGCGGAAAGCCCCGCGGCGGGAAGAAGAAACAGCGAGGTTGGTGGTTCGACCGGCCTGGGATGGTGCATCGGGTCCTGATGGCGCTCCCGGGGGAGGAGCGCTTGCTGCAATATCGGCATTCATCCCCCGGGGCGCTACCTCGCGCGCGGCATCACATTCCGCGGCGACGCCACAGCGCGGGGAGCAGCAGCAGCCCGATGAACGGCAGGCCGGCCAGCGCGCGCGGGACGGGGGTGATGGACGCGACCTGGGCCCGGAGCATCTGGTCCACCTCGGCCGCAGTGACGCGCAGCGGGATCCGGGACTCGCCATCGCGGCGGCTTGGCACCCGTGCGTTGAAGATCTGACCCTCACGATTGATCGGCACGATCACCGTCGCCCACGGTTCCTCAGGCGTGCCTCCCACGCGGGCGACGACCATCCAGGTGCCGCCCGACTCCGGCTGATATCGCAACGCATAGACTCCCGGCATCCCGGCATCCGTGACTTCCAGCTTCACGCTGCGGCGGACACCGTTGACCAGCCCTTCGGCGGTCACGGTCACCGGGTAGTACGCCACGTTCTGGTGGGAATAGACCCGGAAGAGGCAGAAGGCATCGCGGGTCAGGGGGTTGAGCCCGTTCGCCGGAATCTCGGTCGAGATCCATGGCGCACCGGCGAACGCGGGCGTGGCGGTGGTGGCGAGCAGCGACAGTGCGGCCAACGGGGCGAGGAGCGAGCGGCGCATGGGAACCTCACGGGCAGAGGAAGATTGATCGGACTCCCATCTGATGCCGGTGCGGACTCAGGCGTTTAGGAAAGTTCGGCTCAGGGTAGCGGGAAGGGGCGAGGTCGGGGGAGTCCTGGAGGGCGCGTGCGTAGCTGGCCCTCCGATGCCACCGTTCGATACGCAAAGCCGAGCGCCCGAAAGGACCACACGGACGAGCCCCGCACCCACCACCGGACCGCTGCAGAGCTGCTTCAGGGCTCGAATCGCGGGATCAGCGTGACACTTCCCTTGAAGGTCCGGACGTCCACCGAGGCGCGGCCATCACCGGTGGTGAAGTGCCACTCGCCCTTGCCGGGCCCGGCCAGCACCACACTGGCCGGCACCAGGTGATTGACGATGCCCGCGCCAAAACTCACCAGATGCCACTGCGCGCCGAGGTGCGGTGGCAGCCGCAGTTCGATCTCCCCGCCATGGGTCTCGGCGTGCAGCCGGCCGTCGGGGAGGAGATCTCCCTTGTAGGCGATCTCGCCCGAGGTGGTCTGCAGCTGCACCGACTGGATCTTCCCCTCCATGCCGATGAGCAAAGCGGCGCTGACCGTCGCCGCGTCGAGCTGCTGAATCACCCCGCGGGCCACGACTGTGCCGCTCGCCGTGCGCACCCGGGCCTCCGCGCCTTCAAAGGCGAGTTCGACATTGCCATCGAGGGTTTCGACATTCACTTGCCGCGCTCGCCCGGCAACTCGCACCCGGCTCCCCACCGTCACGATCTCCGCGCTCCCGCCATCGAGAGTCAGGTCGAGCTCGGCGGCGGCGGACTTGATCCAGAGTCGTGCACCGGCCGGCACGCGGATCTCCAGATCGGCCGTGCCGCTGGGCGACACCCCAGTCGGGGACTCCACGCCGAGCTTGAGGGCGTCGCGCGTCCCGCCGAGGAAGAAGCGCCCAACGCTTCGGTCCACCCGGCCGCGCACGCTGACGCTGTCGCGCGCCCAGGTGGTGAGCCGGATGGAGCCGGTGAGGCTCCAGATGCGGATCGCGGCGGTGGACGACGCGGGCATACCGGCGTTGACGGCTTCCTGTGCCGGCAGTGAGCCCAGGGGCAGGAGCAGCGTGAGCAGCAGGAGTGCGCCGAACGGTTTCATCTCAGATCTCCTGCCGCCCGGCGCGGAGGGCGCGCTCGAGCAGGTCGATGCGCTGCTGCTCCCGCTTCAGCAGCATCTGCTCCAGCGCGGCGCTGCGGGGATCGGCGGCCAGTGCGGCCTCGGCCTCGCGGATCGCGCGGTCGAGAATGTCGAGGTCCTGCGCGATCACGCTGCGAGTTGTGACGGCGAGCAGCCCCGGATCGGCGGCGAGCTGTTCCGCCAGCGTCGCGGCTGCCGCGGTATAGCGGGCCCGGGCGGTGGTGAATGCGGTGTCGGTCGCCGGTTGCCGCCAGCGCGACACCGTTGCTCCGATGGCACCGCCCACAGCGATGAGCAGCACCGCCGCGGCGGCCAGGCCGGAGGGTGATCGCGACCAGGACCTCCCGGGTGTGGCCGGTTTGGCGCGGGGCGCGAGGCGCTGCGCGATGTCCGCCCAGAGATCACGGCTCGGCTGGATCTCCCGCGGCAGTGCGTGGCTGTCGGCAAGCACGCGGCGCATCTGCTCGAGTGCATCACGACAGCTGGCGCATTGCGCGAGGTGTGCATCGACGGTCGCGCGTTCTCCCGCCGCGAGGGTGCCGTCGATATAGGCGTCGAGCTGCTGGTCCACATCGTGACAGGTCATCGGGTCACTCGCTCTCGTAACAGTCGACGTGCGCGGTGCAACTGCGCCTTGGAAGTGCCTTCGGCGATTCCGGTCATCGCGGCGATCTCCTGGTGCTGGTACCCCTCGATCTCGTACAGCACGAACACCTCGCGGGCTCCGTCGGGGAGACCCTGGATGGCCCGCTCGAGCTCCGGCGTCGGGGCATGGACGGTCGGGGCGGCGTGCTGCGCCATCGTGTCGCTGTCGGTCGGCTGCACCCGCGCATGTCGCCGGGCGGTGGAACGCCGGGTCTGCAGCACCTCATTCACCGCGAGGCGGTGGAGCCAGGTGCTGAAGGCGCTCTCGCCACGGAAAGTGCCGAGCCGCTCCCATGCGCGCACGAAGACGTCCTGGGTGTACTCCTCCGCCTCCGCGACATTGCCGGCCATCCGCAAACAGAGCGCGTGGATGCGGCCCACATGCTCCGTATAGAGAAGGCGGAAGGCGTCGGCATCGCCCTGCTGGGCCCGGGCGAGGGTGAGGTTCACGAGGGGAGGAGCGGCATTGTCGGGTCAGATGCCGGTGGAGGGGTGGGGGTTTGAGC
>JANOFA010000744.1:0-2957 GCA_031413355.1 Gemmatimonadota bacterium
GCCGCGCGGGCGTGGGAGAAGCTCACACCGAGACTGGCGCGCGTCCCGTCGTCCGTCGGGGTGCGCGAGGTGATGTTGAAGACCCCGCTCCGCTTGTCACCGTATCGGGCCGGGAAGCCTCCGGTGAGCAGCTCGACGCCCGCGATGGACCCCACATCCACCGCACTGAGCGCGCCCTCGTTGAAGTCCTTCATGTGATACGGTTCATAGAGCTCAAGACCATCCAGCAGGATCAAGGTCTCGTCGTGTCGGCCACCCCGGATGGAAAAGTGGGCGGCGTAGTCACCAGAGGTGAGGCCCGGCAGGCGGCTGGCCGCGCGGAAGAGATCTTCCCCAAAGGGGGCTGCTTCGATGTCTTCCCGGGAGAGAGTCTGCCGTGCGGCGGAGCCAGCCTCCATGATGGAGAATGCGCCCGGTGTCACGGAGATCTCCCGGAGCTGAAAGGCGGAGGGCGTCAGGGTCAGGACGAGCGGGCCGGCGGTATCGCCCTCCACCCTGAGGCTGTCGAAGACCAGAGGCTCGTACCCCACCCGTCGCAGCTCAAGCACATGGTTTCCGGCGGGGACCAGGCGGATCACGAAACGCCCCTGGAGATCGCTGGTACCCCTGCGCGCGGTGCCGCGTACCGTCACATCGACCAGGCTGATCGGTCTCCGGGAGAGCGAGTCGAGCACCTGCCCAACGACCGTGCCGGAGCGGGCCACCGAATCAGGCTCGGCGCGGGTCGACTGGGCAGCCGCGCCGGCGGCGGCGCCGGAAGAGAGCAGGGCGAAAAGCAGGGGGCGGAGAATGAGTTGCTGTGGCATAATCGGGCCGGCTCCTCAAGGGTGGCTGCAGAGGAACCAATGAGCGCCCCGCTCTGTGACATCCTCCCTGCGCGAGGCTGGGAGTCGGCAGTGGCCGTAGCCGCCACCGCTCCCGTTGGACAGCAGGTCCGCAAGATGCCCCGGCTAGACCCCGGTCACTCCTCCTGCTCCCGCACTCGATTGTCGAGCAGGCGCTGCAATCGCCCGGCGCCCGTCATGACCTCGGGTGATGCCCGGCGCTGAGCGGCAGCCCGCAGATCCCCAATCTGGTCATGGACCATGCGCACATCGGCCCGCTCGCGCTGATCCCCCCCGGTCCCCAACCGATCCAGAATCCGGCCCATGATGGCCAGATCGCTGGCGATGCCGCCGGCGTCCTCCGCTTCCGCATCGATGACGAGCTGCCGGCTCCAGAGATCGAGACGGCCGAAGTCCACATCGGCCCGCGACCGGTACTGCAGCAGCAGATCGAGGCCATACTTCGTCACGTCCAGCGCGAACTGCCGGCTCTCGGCCCTCTGCCGGCCCGCGACCGCCCCTGACAGTTCATCGAGGGCCTGTGACACCAGCGGCCGGAGCAGGATGGGGATCGTGCCGCTCCGGTAGCGCGACCAGTCCCGGTTCATCACGCCCAGCGTCTGTGTGGCCAGGCCCCAGTTGCCGGCCCCGGCGGCATGGAAAACCCGGCGGGACCCCTGGAGCAGCTGGCGCAGCTCGACCGGTGTGGGCACTCCCGCCGCGTCGGTTGGCAACGCGATCGCGAGCGCCTCGAAGTCCGTGCCGCTCCCGGTCTCGAACTCACCATAGCTGGGAGCAAACGTCTTGGGTGCGTAGCTTCCGTCCAGGTGGAGCTGCTGAACGGTAAAGGCGCCCGCGACCGGCCCCAGCGGTCCGGCCACCGTCTGGCCGATCTGCTGCACCTCGATCTCCTCGAACACCAGGGGGTATTTGTCCTCTACTCGATAGACATTGCCGACCTGAGGATTTGCCGGCATGATCATCGCCACCGGCGCATCCCTGCAGGCGAGCCAGGTGCCGTGGGTGTCGACAATTTTGCCCTCGTCATAGTTGAAAACATCTTCGCCGAAGTACCACACCGCGCCGTTGTCGTCCTGAGCGTACCAGTCGATCGCGGTTTCGATGATCCGCCGATCGGCGTAGGCGACGTACTGCGAGATCCGGGTCTCGACGACCCGGTCGCCCAGGTCGATGAGCTGGGTCCCCGGCAGTAGCGAGGTCTCCGCCCGAAACTGGCGCCCATCCATGTTGCCGACCAGCACGACATGATCCAACTGGCCGATCGGGAAAAGCGGATTCGTCACGTTCGTCGGATCGGTGAATACTGGGGTACCGAGATCCACTCGCTGGCTGCGTGGCGAGACGGGCAACGGGATCAGGCTGTCCGGCGTGGCCGGTATGCAGGTGAGGTTCGGCTGTCCCGATCGTGCGGTGATCCCCGCGAGGGGATCGACCGGCTGACTCGTATCACTGCAGGCGATGAGGGACGCGATGGCCACGAGGCCGAGAGCGCGGAGAAAATGTGTTCGAGACATGAATGGCTCCTGTTCGATGGGTGAGAGGCTTGTCCCATCGAAGGAACACATACAACGGGGCGGTTGTGACAGCGGGTCGGGCTGATCGCCCGAAGGGGTTCAGCGGGTCGATGCCTGAGTGGTGGCTCGGCGAATCACCTCGGCCGCCCGGTCGACTCCGGCAGCAAGGTCGGCAATCTCTGTCGCCGCCAGCGCCGCGTCGCCGGCTCGAATGGCTTCGACCACCCCGGGGAGTGCGACAGTGGCATACCCATTGTCGCGGTCTGAGGCGAAGACGAGGTTACGGTACCATGGGCGGCCGACCAGGCCGGTAGGCCGGGTGAGGCTCCGTTCGACCAGCCGGAGTTCCGCGTTGATCCGGGTGAAAAGGCCCCGCGCCGCAGGCCGCCGCAACAGGGCGTCCCGTGCCTGTCCCCAGGCTGTGGCGGCGGCGCCGAGTCCACTGATGCTGGCATGCAGCGGCGCGAAGTCGGCGGTGACACTGCGCTGGGCGGCCAGCTTTGCCGCCTGGGTGACCAGTCCGTCGAGGTAGCGGGCGTAGACCCCGTAGTCGAAGGGCACCACGTCGGCATTGCCCAGCCGCGACAGAAACAGCGCC
>JANOFA010000745.1:0-1131 GCA_031413355.1 Gemmatimonadota bacterium
ATCGTCGAGTCCGCCCACCGTGATCACTGATGGCGCTGTCGCCGGCGGGACCAGGTGACGCTCACCATTGTTCCCCGCCGCCGCGAGCACGGTGATCCCGGACGCGACCAGCCGCTCCACCGCCCGCTCGATCGGACCGAGCATGGTTTCCGCCGGCGCGTCACCCGCCACCGACAGGCTCACCACCCGGATGCCGTAGCGCTCCGCGTGCTCCTCGATCCAGGTGAGCGCCCGGAGGATGCTCTGATCAGTGATCCGGCCATCGGTATCGGTGAGATGCAGCAGAACCAGCTCGGCGTCCGGCGCGAGGCCGCGATACAGTCCCTGACTCGTAAAGCCATTCCCCGCAGCGACCACGCTGGTCATCGTGCCGTGCCACTGATGATCGCGTGCCGCCATCGAGCCGGGCCATGCCGGGCTTTCCTCCAGCCCGAAGCGCCGCACAGTGGTCGTGGCCCGGCTCGCATCGACCCAGACCCGGACCCGGTTCGTCGGATGGATCAGATCAGGGTGCGCCGCGAAGCCGGAATCGGCGATGGCGATGGTGACGCCGCGTCCGGTGAAGCGGGGATCGGCGTGCAGTCGGAGCGGTGTCGGGAGGGCGCCAAAGGCGGCCTCGGCGTCGAGCGGCCAGGCCCGCTGCACGGCATCATGAAATAGTTCCTCGCCGCGCTCGAGGAGCGTCGTGAGCAGAGTCGCCTGCACACACGCCGGGCAGGCGCCATCCGCCCGGGTCCAGAATGCGTACCGGGCTGACTCGGCAAGCAGAGCCGCGTCGGTGGGTCGGCCGCACAGGCCGCATGATGATGCAGTGGTCACGGGAGGGAGAACGCCCAACGGCCCCGCCCGGTTCCCCCGATGAATGGCGCCGCAGCGCTATCCAGCCGCCTGATGCCTCCGTGCTGCAGCCGCTATTTGCGGTTCTTCCCCTTCGGCGGGAGGACCGTGATCGGACCGGCGGCGATGTCATTCTTCAGGTGGACCTGCGGCCGCGCACGATCCACCCGGAACGGAAAGGCGATCACATAGGGGTCGGCAGTGGCGTAGTCGACGGTATAGCCGATGTCCGCCATCGAGGCGATCGACACCGCGCTGAGGGGATTGAATCCGGCATTCACAAAGCCGGTCATG
>JANOFA010000746.1:0-10417 GCA_031413355.1 Gemmatimonadota bacterium
GTGGTGACCCGGGGGCGCCCCTGACTCTCGATCCGGCACAGCTCTCCCAGCGCGACATCGAGCGACGACGCTTCCACCACCTGGCCGATGACCCGGGTGACGCGGCCATGCACCGCGAATCGGGGGGCATCGGCCACCCGATCGATGATGGTCGTGATCCGGCTGGCGAGCATCCCGCCGGTCGCGGTGGACTCGCCCAGTCGCCGGACCCGCGTGTCGTCAGTCATCCCGCATCCGGTTGTACAGCTCTCCAAGTGCCAGGTCCACCCGGCCATCCACGACCCGGTGTGGCGTCTCGAGGGTACAGCCGCCGCGCTCCACTGCCGGGTCGGGAATCCACTGCAGGTCGTTGGCCTGACCCTCGCGCCCCGGCAGCTCGACCTGACTGCGCAGCGCGGCAAGGTCATCCGGATGCAGGTGGATTTCGACCCGGGATCCGACCGGAAAGGCCTCGAGCCCGCGGTGCACCAGCTCCCGCACGATGGCGGGATCCGCGGTGACCTCACGCATGATCAGGTGCTTCGCGATCGCGAGGCCCAGCAGATAGACGGCATCCTCCAGCTCCCGCACCACGCCAAGCCGGGCGGCATCGAGCGCTTCGGCGGTGGAGACCAGCAGGCCCGCGGCCCGCTTGAGCGTGCGATTGGCTTCTGCAGTCGCCTCGGCGCGACCCGCCGCATGCCCGCCCGACCAGGCCGCTTCCTCCGGCGTCGGCCCGGCCAGCTCGCCCGCGCTGGCCCCGAGCTGCTGCTCGCCGCGTCCCGGCAGTTCCGGCAACGGCCACAGCGCAAATCGCGCGATCGCCGCCGACCCGTGCGCCGGTCCCGTCGCCCCCGCCCAGGCGGGTGTGGCGGTCTCAGGCAATGACCGCATCATCCCCGCCCCGTCCCCCAAGGACGATTTCGCCCGCCTCTTCCAGCATGCGAACCACGGCGATAATGCGCGACTGGGCAGCCTCGACATCCTTGACCCGGACCGGCCCGAGGAATTCTATCTCTTCCTGCAGCGCCGATGCCGCCCGTTCGGACATGTTCTTCATGATGTGCGCGCGCAGTTCCTCGCTCGCGGCCTTGAGCGCCAGCGCCAGCTCCTTGCTGTCGACATCACGCAGAATGCGCTGCATCGCCTTGCCATCCAGCGCCGTCAGATCCTCGAAGGCGAACATGAGGTTGCTGATCTGCTGCGCCAGGTCGTGGTTGCGCTGGGTGATCGCCTCGAGGATCGCCTTCTCCACCGTCCCGCTCGCAAGCGTCAGCACCTTGGCCACGGCGGCCGGGCCGCCAGAGAGGGTCATTTCCTGTGACAGCGTGATATCGGTCTTGCTGGCCAGCCCCTGCTCGACCACCGCCAGCATGTCCGGAGCGACCTTCTCCATCCGCGCGACGCGGAAGAGGACATCGCTCGCCAGCTCCGTATCCATGACCTCGATGACCGTGGCGGCCTGCTTGGTGTCGAGGTGAGCCAGGATCAGGGCAAGGGTCTGGGGATGTTCGCCGCGCAGGACGGAGAGCAGCACTTCCGGGGCGGCCTTCTTGAGCTTTTTCAGGCCGGAATCGTGGATCTGTTCCTTGATGCGCTCCAGGATCTGCTTGGCCTTCGGCGAACCGAAGGACTGCTCCAGGATCTCCTGCGCCCGGATGATGCCGCCCTCGGACAGCGACTGGACCGCGCGGGCCACCTGGCGGTACTCGGTGAGTACCGATTCGACCGTCCCGGTATCCGCCATCGGCATTCCGGCGATCTCCCGCATGACCAGCTCCACCTGGTCCGGCGCGAGCTGCTGCATGACCCGGGAGGCGCCCTCGGTGCCAAGTGACATGCACAGCACGGCTGCCTTCTGGGCGCCGTTGAGGACTTCGCGCTCGGTCGCGGTGGCCATCAGCTATCCGCCGAGAGCCAGGCCTTGACCACGGACGCCGCGACTTCGGGGCGCTGGGTCGTTTCCGACTGCACCTCGTTCTTGAGTCGCGTCGTGGTCGAACTCAGCTCCGGGACCCGGACAGGTGGCAGCTCGGACTCGTCTTCGCCGGAGGACATCATGGACCGGCCCGTCGCCGTTCCACCGCCCGATGCCTCCTGGCTCCCCGGCTCGCGCTGCGACTTGACCACCCGGAGCGCCAGGATCAGCGCGGCGACGATTCCGACCAGCCCGATCATCGGCCGGCTGAAACGCTCGGCGACCACCAGCGCCTGCTCCGCGCCTCCCCCCTGATCCGCCAGCGAATCCGGGCCGGCAAGCACCGCCTCGAAGGGAAGCGCCGTTGCGGTGAGCCGGTCGCCGCGGGCGCTGTCGATGCCAATCGCGTCGCGCACCAGCTGCTCGTAGCGCGGCAGTTCCTGCGCCGGAGTGGTGCCCGTGCCGGCCACCCGCTGCAACGCCTTTTCGTTGATGAGGACCGCGACGGTGAGCCGCTCGATGCCGCCAACCGACCCGGCGACCTTTTCGACGACGCGCGAATTGAGATAGGTATTGTTGAGAACGGTCGCGGTGCCACCCTCTGCGCTTTCGGCGCCGGCCGTCTCGCTGCGCTGCTCGTTCTGCAGCACTGCGCCATCAGGGTTGTAGGTCTCGACCGTCTTGTCCACTTGTTCGAAATTCAGCTTGGCCGACACCTGCACCCGGGCCTCGCCCGCCCCCAGCGCCGTCGCGAGAATCCGCTCCGCGTTGCGCGCGAGGTACTCCTCCACTGAGCGCTGCATCTCGAGCTGCCGACTGGTCAAGCCCCCGGTGGAGCCGTCATTGGGAGCGTTGAGCAGTCGCATTTCGCTGTCGAGAATGGCCACCTGGTCGCTGCTGAGCTGTGGGACGCTGCTGGCGACCAGATAGGTGATACTCTGTACCGCCTCCGGCGAGAGCACTCTGCCCGAGCGCAATGTGAGCATGACCGATGCCTTGGCCGGTCTCTCGAGCTTGCGGAGCGGGCTCGTTTCCGGCAGGCCGAGATGCACGACGGCCCGGTCGACGCCATCCATGTCCGCGATCGTGCGGGAGAGTTCGCCCTCCAGGGCGCGGCGCTCCATGGATCGCATCTGCGCTTCCGGGACGCCCCACATCGGCTTGTCCAGCATCTCATTGCCCTGCACGCCACCTTGGGCGGGCAGGCCGGCCTTGGCGAGCAGCACCCGGGCACGGGCCAGGTCGCCATAGGGCACCAGAATTTCGCTTCCGCCCCCGCTCAGCTGGTAGCGTACTCCCGCCTTGGTCAGCGCATCGGTCATGGCGGCTGCCTCGCGCAGTTCCACCCCGCGATACAGCGTCTCCATTTCCGGCTGACCGCCCCAGTGGGAGATCGCCCAGATCAGGCCAACGCCGACCACCAGGCTGGCGAGGGTGAGGAACCGGTTGCTCCCGTTCATGCGACGGACACCGTCGAGCATGGCGGGGGGGATGGCGTTGGTCATGTTCACTCAGTTGTGTGCTTGCCAGAGTGGCGGTAGGCGCGGGGCGCGGGGCGGTTCCTCTCGCCGTGTCGAGCACACCCCACCCGGCCATGTTGCCGCGTGGGCTTCCACGCCTGCCGCCTGCTTCCTATCGCCTCGCGCCTCGCGCCTCCTACACCTGCATATTCATCACCGACCGATACGCATCGGTCAGCTTGTTCCGCATCTCGACCATGAACTCCAGCGAAATCCCCGCTTCCTCGCTCGCGGCCATCACCTGGTGCAGTTCCACTGGCTCGCCCCGCACGAAGCGCCCGATCAGGTCGGTCGCATCGGTCTGCATCTGCGCCGTATCGTTCACCACGCGGCTGAGCGTCTCGGCGAACGACGGCCCCTGCCCCTGTTCCGGGATATTGAAGCGATCGATTGCGCGGTCGAGCGGGGTCAGCCGCGGGCCATCCGGCCGGATCGGTGACGACATGATCAGCCGGTCACGTCGAGGCGCAGACCGCGCGGTGCATCAGGCGTCATGCCGCGCTGGCGCCCCGGCCCGTACGTAATGGGCCCGAGCTGGGCGATCTGGTCGAAGTAGGCCCGTTCGTCCTCGGAGAGGACGGCGCGCAGCGCCTGAGCATCGGTCGGCTTCGACACGACCGCGGCCTCGGTCGCCGGTGCCGTGACGCCAGGGGCACGCACCGCGTCGTCGGCCGGGCTCGGCGGGCCGACCTGCCCCGGAAGCCCGTAGGCACGGGTAACGCGCGTGGCGAGCGACGGGCCGACCGGAGGCGAACCGGGGATCTGCATGAGTTGGTCTCGGTCAGATGTCGATGGCGCGGCGGAGCATCGCCTTGGCCGCCTGGAAGACGGTCGCGTTGGCCTCGTGCACCCGTCGCGCGATCATCAGGTCCACCATCTCGGTGGCGATATCGACGTTGGGCCGCTTCACGAATCCATTTGCGTCCGCATCGGGATGCCCAGGGTCATAGTCCTCGGTGCCGGGCCGCACGTCCTGCAGCACTTCGGCCGTCTCCACCCCGGAACCGGCGCGCTGGAAGACGACCACCTTGCGCATGTACGGTCCGCCTTCCGGCGTCCGGGTGGTCTCGGCATTCGCGATATTCTCGGAGATGACGTCGAGCGCCCGGCTCATGGCGCCCATGCCGGACCCGCTGATGCCGAGCGAGCCGAGCAGGGCTTTCACCGGACGCGGCGGCCAGCCGGCCGCACCACCGCCGATCCTAACCACGATCTCTGATCGCGGTCCGGAGGCCCTGATAGGCCTGTTGCAGCAACTTGGCGCTCGCGTCGTAGCGGAGTTGGGTACTGGCGAGATTCACCATCTCGACTTCCAGATCCACCGGCTGTGGCTTGCCTTGCTTGGCCGCCAGCGCGGCGTCGAAGTCGGTGTTGCCGCTGGCCTCGAGGGCGCCTGCGACCCGCCCCGCGATCGCCTTGTGGGTCCGCGCGGAGTCATCGAGGCTCCAGCGCAGATTACCGATCCGGGTCGTGGAACCGAACAGTCCTGACAGCATGCCGACCTCGCAGGGTGGAGTGACCGCACCGGGAGAGGGCAAGCGGCATACCGCCCCGTCCATCGACGTCTGGGTCTGACGGAAGATGTTGTCGCGGCGGGAGATGAGGCGCGGGGATAAACTCAAGCCGGCCCACCTGCTGGCGGGCCGTGCGGAAGGAGCGGAGGGTCGGGGCGGAACAAATTTCCGGCACGGCCGGATGCTACGGCAGTGCGACGGGCTCCTCCTTGGGACCGTTCAGCTTGTTGCGCAGGGTGCGCTCGCTGATACCCAGCAGCTTCGCCGCGCGAGTCCGGTTGCCGCCGGTCGCGACCAGGGCGCGCTGAATCGCGAGGCGTTCCAGTTCATCGAGATTGAAAGCCGGCACATCGGAGGCGGCGGAAGTGGACGCGGCACGAACCGCATCGCCGATCGTCGAGGTGACCAGTGGGCGGGCGATGGCGACGTCGATCACCGCCTGGAAGACGTCGGGGCGCAGCATGCCGCCGCGAGAGAGGATCACGGCGCGTTCGACCGCGTTGGCCAGCTCCCGAACGTTGCCGGGCCAGGCATACCGCATCAGGAGGTCGATCGTCTCGCTGGCAACGCCGGTGACCGCCACGCCCAGTTCCTCGCCCACCCGCCGCGCGAAATGCTGCACCAGCGCGGGGATGTCTTCCCGTCGGTCGCGCAACGGCGGGCTCTTGATGGGGACGACATTCAGCCGGTAGAACAGGTCGGTGCGGAACCGGCCTGCCTCCGCCTCCGCGCGCAGGTCGCGATTGGTCGTGGCGATGAGGCGCACATCCACCCGGATCGGCTGCTGCCCGCCCACCCGCTCGAACTCATGTTCCTGGATCACCCGGAGCAGCTTGGCCTGGAGATCGAGCCGCATCTCGGAAATCTCGTCGAGCAGGAGGGTGCCCCCATGGGCCCGTTCAAAGGCGCCGATCGAGCGCATCGTGGCGCCGGTGAATGCGCCCTTTTCATGGCCGAAGAGCGCACTTTCGACCAGGCCCTCTGGCATGGCGGCGCAGTTCAGCGTGATGAAGGGGCCATCGTGACGGGGAGACTGATCGTGCACCGCGCGAGCGAACAGCTCCTTGCCGGTGCCCGACTCCCCTTCCAGCAGCACGGTCGCCTTGGTCGGCGCGACCGTTGACACCATCTCCATGACCCGCCGGAACGGGAGGCTCTCGCCCACCAGGGCGCGGGTCGCGCGGAACTTGTTGATCTCGCGGCGAAACTGCTCGTTCTCCCGTCGGAGGCGCACCACTTCCAGCGCCTGATTGACCGCGATCTCCAGCGTCTCTGGCCGGATCGGCTTGGTCAGGTAATCGATGGCGCCTGACTTGATGGAGATGACGGCGTGCTCGATACTGGAGTAGCCGGTCATGATGATGACGGGAACCTGGTAGCCCTCCTTCTCCAGCACACTCAGGAGATCGAGGCCCGTCGCATTGGGCATGCGGTAGTCGGCGATGATCAGGTCAACGGGGGTACGCGCGATGGTGCGGAGGGCCTCGTCCACGCTGGCCGCGAGGAGCGGCCGATGGCCGATTTTGGTGAGGTGATGCTCGAGTACGACGCCGGTGGACGGTTCGTCGTCAACACAGAGAATTGTGGCCATATCCCCCGAATTACCCCCGAATGTGGAGGACAGGCGGTTGGCTTCCCGGGGGACGCGCGGTCAGGGGGGGCCGGTGCGTCGGACCAAGCCAATCGCCTGCAACCATCATGTGACTAAAGGTTTGACCTAATCTAGCCGATACGGAAAATATTGCCATACTGACCCGCCCCGCTCCTCCGCGGTTGGCGCCCACGGCAATGGGGAACTATGCGCATCACGAGCAGCATGCTGCAGTCCCGGGTCCTCCGCGACCTCCAGGGCAACCTCGCCGCCCTGGCCCAGGCACAAGCCCAGATTTCCAGTGGCCGGCGCTTCGAGAAGCTGAGCGAAGATCCCATCGCCGGCGCAAGCGTGCTGACGTCGGATCGCGGGCTGCGGGGGATCGACCAGTACCGGCGCAACAGCTCCGCCGCACGGACCCGGACCGACGCCGAGGAAGCTGTCCTCGACCAGCTCACCGACTTGCTCACTCGCGCCAGGCAGCTCGCGGTGCAGGAAGGCAATGCCACGTCGACGCCGGCGACCCGTGCCGCGGCAAAGGCGGAGGTCGATCGGATCATCGAGCAAGTGGTGTCCCTCGGCAATACAAAGGTGGGCAGCGAGTATCTCTTCGCCGGGCACCTCGTGACCTCCGCCGCATTCGACACCGCCGGCAACTACCTTGGCGACGACGGCCAGCGGCAGTCGGAGATCGG
Organism: Gemmatimonadota bacterium; assembly: GCA_031413355.1. GTDB lineage: Bacteria > Gemmatimonadota > Gemmatimonadetes > Gemmatimonadales > GWC2-71-9 > JADJOM01. The sequence continues at coordinate 7,218 of JANOFA010000746.1, forward strand.
TGAGGGCTATCTCATCACCAGCAACCACACCGGCCGCGAGCTGCTGGTCAGCAGCGGCGTCATGACCGGCCTCCAGGCACTCAGCACTCAGCTTGGCACCGGCACCCCAACTACGATCGCCGGCACCCTCGCCGGACTGGACGCAGCCTTCACCAGCACCCAGAACCTGCTCGCTACCACCGGGGCCCGGGTCGGGCAGATCGAATCAGCCATGCAGAACTCCGACGCACTGTCCACCAACCTGACGTTGCGGCGCAGCCGGGACTTCGACGCCGAGATCGAAGAGGCCAGCACCCGGCTCATCTCGTTGCAGACGACTCTGCAGGCCTCCCTGCAGGCGGCCTCGCGCATCCTGAACACCACGCTGACGGACTACCTGCGGTGAGCGCTCCCGCGCAGTTGGCGCCCGCCGCCCCGCTCCTCGTCGCGTCGCGGCTCTTTGGACCGCTGTCGGTTCCGCTGGACGACATCATCGTCATGCCGGAGGGGATGCTGGGCTTCGCAGGGGAACGCCGCTTTGTGCTGCTCCCCGCCGCGCCGGAGGGCATCTTCTGGCTGCAGGGCGTGGACGATGGCGCGCTGATCTTCCTGCTGGTGGACCCATTCAAGTTCTTCCCCGACTACGTCGTCGAATCCGCCGCGATCCCCGAGCCCGGCCCGGACGAGCGCATCGCCGTCCTCTCCATCGTCACTCTGCCTCACGAACGGGGCTGTGCCTGTACCGCCAACCTCCAGGGGCCGGTCGTCATCCGGTTTCCCGAGCGTCAGGCGCATCAGGTGCTCCTCACCGACCAGCGCTACACTACCCGGCACGAGCTCGACTTGAAGGCGCCGCTGAAGTAGGGGAGCGACGACAACACCCTTCCAGCCCTCAGCTGGCAGCTTCCCTCACGCCGCCCCCACCTCCGGTGCCAGCACCACCTCCAGCGCACGGCGCAGTTCCTCGATCGCCGAGCTCCAGTCGCCGGGACGCGTCGGCCGGAAGGCACGGGCGGTTGGATACCACTCGCTCTCGCCCGTCGCGCCCCCCCACAGCCAGTCGCCCTGACGTGACAGCACCCAGACCGGCTGGCCCAGCGCGCCGGCCAGATGGGCCACGACCGAGTCGGTGGTGATGATGAGGTCCACCTGCCCGATCAACGCCGCGAGGTCCGCGAAGTCACGAATCCGGGGTGTGAGATCGTGGGCGACGACGGACGGATTGCGCAACAGCAGCGGCTGGAGCGCGTTGGCGTGCTCGAGCGTGAACCAGGCGATATCCGGCAGGGCGATGATCGACGCCAGCAGTTCGGCGGGCAGCCCACTGCGATCGGGATCGAATGGACGGCCACCGAGCGACAAGGCGACTCGCAGCCCCCTCGCCGGCGGCAGCATCGGAATCCGTCCCGACCAGGTGGCGACCGGCAGGTAGGGCAACTCCGCCGGCGCGGCGGACAGCCCGCCCAGCAGGTGCGGCAGGCTCTCCAGCGCTGCCTGCCAGTCAGCGGCAGGTGCGGCATCCTCGGGTGCGACCACCTGCGCGATCGACGGTAGTGACTCCACCAGCCGGCGCAGCGTCGCGGGGCAGGCCAGCACGAGCCGGGTTCCGCGCGCGGCCGCGAGCGGGAGATAGCGGGCATACTGCAGCACAGCGGCCAGACTCTCGGTCGCGTGCACCAGCAGTGTCCCGCCGGGAAAGGGGCGGCCATCCCACGCCGGAATCCCGGGATATGGTGACGACGGCGCCCCGCCAGGGACCTTGCAGCGCCATTCCGCCTCGGCCCAGCCAAGGGGATAATCACCGGCGGCCACGAGGGCGAGCCCGCGACGCCAATGCGCCTCCGCAAAGTCGGGACGGATCGCCGTCGCGCGGCCAAAGGCGGCGGCCGATTCCGCGGCGCGCCGCTCCTGCCCGAGTGCCGTGCCGAGCGCAAACCAGGTGTCGGCGTCCTGCGGCGCCAGCTCAAGCGCCCGGCGAAAGCTCGTCACCGCCTCCCCGCCATGATCCATGCGCAGGAGCAGTCGGCCGAGCTCGCGCCAACCTGCGGCGTGGCCGGGACGAAACGCCAGTGCCGCCCGCAGACTCGCCATGGACTCGACCGGCTTGTTGAGCTCCGCAAGCAGGCAGCCAAGCTGAAAGTGCGCCTCGGCGAAATCGGGACGCTCCGACAGCGCCTCACGATAGGCCGCCAGCGATTGATCGAGGTACCCCAGCGCCCGGCGCACCGAACCCATGGCGCAATGCGCCTCGGGACAGCCGGCATCCAACGCGAGCGCGCCATGCAGCGCTTCGATCGCGTCCTGATGACGACCCGCGGCAGTCAGCGAAATTCCGAGATGGCAAAACGGAAGCACCCGATCGGGGCTGAGCGCGACGGCGCGGTTCAGCGCTTCAATGGCCTCGGGAATCCGGCCAGCGGCGTGGAGCGCGAGTCCGAAATGATCGTGCGCCTCGGCGGAATCCGGCTGGAGCCGGACGGAGGTCTCGAACGCGTCACGGGCTTCCTCGGAGCGACCGAGGTGTTCCAGCGCCAGCCCGCGGTGCAGCGCGGCCTCGGCGTCGGAAGGATCGCGGGCGAGCGCCTCGCGGTAGGCCCGGAGCGCTTCATCGTGACGACCCAGTTCGCGCAGCGCATGCCCGAGCAGCCGCCATGGCGGGCCGGGCACCCCATCGAGCGCGATGGATTGACGGTAGGCTTCGAGTGCGTCGTCCGGGCGACCGAGTCACGATGAGACCCACACCCATTGATCACATCGCCTGATCGATACTCCCCGCCTGTAGTGGTGAACCGCAGTCCTTGTGCCTCTTCGCGATACACCTCACCCCCACCCCTCTCCCTAAAGGGAGAGGGGAGAAAACGTCGGGCTCGCGCTGCGCGCTCGCCTTGGTCGAGGAAGTTGCGTTGTGCAAAATGCAATGGTACCCCCTCTCCCTTCAGGGAGAGGGGGTCAGGGGGTGAGGTGTTCTCGCATCGCTCAAGTGCATCGCAAATGATCAAGCTTCCGCGGATCGGCGGCTGCCCGCAGCCGGAACGCCACGCCACCGTGACGACGTCAAACGACGATGTGATGAATGATGAGCTGCCCCGACACCCCGGCGCGCTGAGCGCTCCATCGTCAAAGCCCGATGGAGCGGGCGCGCCTTTGGGCGTTGTCGTCATCCGCCCGGCAGCTCGCGCTGATCAGGCTGCGCAGGGCACGGAGCCGGAGCCCCGAGATGC
>JANOFA010000747.1:0-3949 GCA_031413355.1 Gemmatimonadota bacterium
GCCAGAGCCACTGCCGGCTGTTCGTCTGTCCCGCGCTGGCCACCACGGACGACTCTCGAGGCTGCAGCACGACCGGTCGCGGCGTCCACTCCTCCGACCAGGTATCGACTGCGACGAAACCGGCCCCACCTCCCTCGAGAGCGTACCGATACTGCCCCGGCGGCAGCCAGAGCAACGCATGACCATCCCCATCAAAGCGGAGGGTGTCGGTGCGCGTCGCACTGTCGGAACGGAGCGTTACCCCGACCGGAATCGGCGTGCCCGCTCCGCTCCATTCGAACAGCACCGGCCGGCCGTTTGCCACGACCGGCCGCACGGGGCGCGCGCGGCCGGCGTTCGAATCCGCGCCACTCACCAGCCACGAAATCGTGGTGGCGACCAGTCCGCGATAGGCCTGATCACTCGCGCCGCCCCGGAATGACCAGCGCCAGAACCCGTCGGCCGCCGTCATGACTTCACGCCGGGACCCCAGGGCCTGCCCGACGTGGACCGGACGGTCGGCGCCCCGCCGGGCGAGCTGCACGGTGACGCCGATCCAGCTCTCGGGGAGCGGCTCGATCGGTGTGGCCTGGAGGAGCGGCGGGAACGAATCCACCGGGGCTCCGACAAACGCACCGGCGACGGGAGATGCCGCGGGCGCCGAGGCATACCACTCCCCCGGAATGACTGTTTCGGCCCCTTCCCCGCTTGGCCAGCGCCAGATGCCGCGCGCGCGCGAGTCACGCGCAAGCGTGGCCGCTCCCTTGAGGATGAGCAGGTCCGCCTGACGCGCGGCCTGGGTGACCTCTGCATCGCTGACGGGAGCGAGTGACATCATCGAACGCCAGCGCCCCGCCTCCAGCTGCTCATACCCGCGCACCGGCAGCTGCGCCACGTCGCGCACGGCACGAAAGAGAAACCGCGCATCCCAGTCCGTCGGACTCGCGATCATGACCACACCGGGAGTTGGCGACACGGCGAGCAGCCAGAGGCGAGCGTCATCCCGGGGCTCGGCATCGGTCGCGCTCAGCGACACGGTGAGCGGGACGGCTCCGGACAATCCCGCCGTGGCCAGTCTGAACGCCACCATGGCCGATCCGTCCGCTCCGAGTCGCACGGACCGGCGCGCCAGCACCCGACCGGCATGACGGACTTCCACCCCAATCGAATCCCTGACCGCACCGGTCGCCCGGACCTCGGCGTCCAGCTGTACGGTGTCGCCTGCCGTCGCCCGATCCGGCCCGGCGAGCCGGCCAATCGCCACGTTGGGGACGGCAGCGCGCGGGAAACTCCGCACCTCCACCCGCGCGAGCGCCTCGGCCGGGAGGTCATTGATATCGTCCACCTCTCCGTCACTGATCACGATCACCCGCCTGTCCGAGGCGGCGGCCGCGCGCAGCGCCGGCCCAAGCGCGGAGCGGCCGAGGGCCGGGAGTGAGTCGGTTCCCGGAGGCCCATCCCCGAACAGTCGCACCTCTCCCCAGGCGCGCGCGGAATCACGCGCTTCGCTCCAGCGCCCACCCGCGGCGATCATGCTGAGACTCCCGTCGAGCAAGACGAGGGGACGACTGGATGGCCCTGCTGGTGTCGCGCAGGTGAGATCAAGCAGCAGGATCCCGAGTGCCGCCCAGACAATGGTCCGCGCCACAGCGGCAGGCCATGCCCGCGCACCCACCCGCTCCAGGCGGGCATAGGTGAACCATGCGAGCGCCGCGGAGGCGCAGACCACCAGCACTAGACGCACGTCAGCGCATCCTCAAGCGAGAATACTCCCTCGTAGAGCGCCCGGCCAACGATGACACCGGCGAGACCAGCCTGACCCACAGCCCGAATGTCCGCCAGTGCTCCGACGCCACCACTGGCGATCACCGAAGCGCCGAGCGCCTGCAGGGCGACCGCACCGGCCAGATCCGGACCGTTCAGCATGCCGTCGCGTCCCACATCCGTGTAGATGACCGTGCGCACCCCTTCAGTCAGGACCCGGCGACAAACATCCGTCGCGTCGAGGTTGGTCACGTCGACCCAGCCCCGGATAGCCACTTTGCCGGCCCTGGTATCGAGCCCGACCGCGATCCGCTCCGGCCCCCCGAGTGCGACCGCCGTACGGACCAGTTCGGGATCCGTCACCACGGCAGTGCCGAGTACCGCGCGGGCGACGCCGAGATCGAGTACAGTCTTGACTGCATCCGCGGTGCGCAGGCCACCACCCACCTGGACCTGGACGCGCGAGCCTGTCCGTTCCACGATGGCGCGCACAACAGAGAGGTTGTCGCCCCCGCCGAACGCCCGGTCGAGATCCACGACGTGTACCCAGCGCGCCCCCGCGGACATGAAGAGCTCCGCCTGCGCTACGGGATCATCATGGTACCGGGTTTCGCGGTGCGACTCGCCCTGCGCCAGCCGCACGACGCGGCCAGCGCGGAGATCGATGGCAGGGTAGAGATCCACGGGGAAACGCCCGGGACCGGGCGTCAGTTGGTGGTGGAGCCTGGCAGGGTGCCGGCGGCGACCGACTGGCCGGCACCCGCAGGATGCGAGAGCAGCATGGCAAGGCGGGCACGCTCGTGGTCAAAATCACGACCCAGGGCCAGCGGAACCGGATCGCCGGTGCCGAGTTCTGCGCTGGAGGGCGAGCGGGCAATACCGTTGACCAGGAACTCGTAGTGCAGGTGCGGGCCGGTCGCCAGCCCGGTCGATCCGACGTAGCCGATGACATCGCCCTGATGAATGCGATCCCCGGTGGCAAGGCCGGCAGCGTAGTCCCGCAGATGGCCGTACCGGGTCACGATGCCGTTGGCGTGTCGGAGTTCAATGAAGTTGCCATACCCGCCGGTCCATTCACGCCGAACGACGATCCCGTCGCCGGCGGCCATCACCGGCGTACCGGGATCGGCGGTGTAGTCGGTGCCTTCATGCTTCCGGATGATGCCGAGAATGGGGTGGAACCGCGTGCGGCTGGGCCGCGACGAGATGCGGCGGAACTGGACCGGCGCCAGCAGGAAGGCGCGCCGGAGTGAACGACCGTCACCGTCAAAGTACCCGGTGGTCCCTCCTGGAAGCGCAAACCGGTACGCCGAATAGGGCGTGCCCCCGATGACGAGCTGGCCCGCGAGCACCCGGCCGTAGCGCACCTCGCCATCCTCGGAAATGAGGCGCTCGGCGAGGACCCGGAAGCCGTCGCCGGGGCGCACATCGCGGCTGAAATCCACCTGCCACGCAAAGACATCCGCCAAATCCCACGCCAGACGCACCCGGTCCTCGGGGGCCAGGAGGGTATCTGCGGATTCCTGATTGAGCGCGTCGTAGAGCGATGAACTGATGCCGCCCTCGAGCACGATCGGCTCGGCGCGCCACTGGATCGGCTCCGGCACCGGATACCAGCCATCGTCCAGCCGGTGCAGGGCGGTACGCTCATCCGGCGCATTGCGGAACATGACGCGGATGGGGAGCGAGTCGCTGAAGCGGCGCTGAAAGGTGAAAACGAGACCGGGACGGAGGCGACGCGGATTGAAGCCCTGCGTCACCCCGATCTGGCTCAACCTGAAGCCGGGCAGACCATGGCGGACGAACAGGTCGGACAGGGTCTCGCCACGCCGCAGCGTATCGACCGTCTCCCGGAACAGCTCGGGCAGGGCGACCTCGGATCGCTCCGATTCACCCCACGGCCAGACACCCCGCATGGCGAATATGCCGGCGGCAACCAGAATGCCGAGCGAAACGGCGAAACGACCCCAGACGCGCATGTCAGTCCATCTGCCGACGGATGAACGTCGGGATTTCCATCTCGGGTACGTCGCCGGGATTCGACGGCCGACGAGGCTCTGCCCGGACCGTCGCGGGGGAGGAACTCGGTGCGACCGGTGCGGCAGGCGGCGCCGGCACCCGGTTGCCCGAGGGGAACTTGATGACGCCCGGCGCGGACTTGCCCGGCTGCGAGGTGACGATGATCGGCGCCTCAGCCCGGTCGAAG